>JAUVKN010000106.1 GCA_030596245.1 Bacteroidia bacterium
GATGAAATACAATTTATTATCGGAACAAGGATCAATATTGCCCACCAGGATCCCAACCTGCCTGTGGACCTGGAGATGCGCAGGACCGTGGTCAAACGTATGGCCAGGTTGTTGGAAGAAAAATTCCTCAAGGAAGTAGCCATCCGATACATTTAGTTTTATATCCCTCAACCACATTTCTGTGGAGCAGTTTTGGTGGTTACAAGAAAATTACTCGCTTTTTTTTATTGTCTTTGATAAGAAGGCGTCAAAGACAAGGCTTTCGATGTTTTAAAAACCAAGGAGTTTACTTTTGTAAATAACTGTTTTCAAAACAAGAATAACGCTGTATTTGGCGTTTTCTTTCAAAGACGAATTAGAACAAATCCCTCCCCTTATACGTATTATTCTTGGCACGTTTATTGACATAATCGTGTGACCTGCTGCTAAACGGCAGCTGTGACAGATTGACGGAGTATTAACTGAGGAGGAGTTTTTAACATGCGAGGTTTTTTGAATAGTTTGAGCAACTTTATGATCCCAACAGACGAAGAGACAGAATATATCCCTTTGCTTTCTGAAGAGGAAGAAGATGACTTGAAAAAGATGAACATCCCTGATGTACTGCCCATCCTTCCCTTGCGGAATACTGTATTGTTCCCGGGTGTGGTGATCCCCATCACTGTGGGAAGGGATAAGTCACTCAGGCTGGTCCAGGAGGTCTACAAGAAAAATAAGATCCTGGGTGCATTAGCGCAAAAGGATGGCTCCACTGATGATCCCGAACTGGATGATCTCTACCGTGTGGGTACCGTGGCCCAGATCCTGAAGATCCTCGAAATGCCTGACGGAACAACCTCGGTGATCATTCAGGGAAGGAAAAGGTTCATGCTGGATGATCTATTGACCGAAAAACCCTACCTCGTGGCTAAGATTACACCACTGGAGGATGCAGTAGAAGAACCAGCAGGGGAAGCAAAAGCAGTGGCTGCTGCCCTGAAAGAGCTCTCCATTAAGATTATAAAGCTTTCATCCAACATTCCAACTGAGGCAACTTTTGCGGTAAAAAATATTGAAAGCCCATCATTCCTGGTCAACTTCCTGGCTTCCAACAGTGAACTCTCACTGAAACAGAAACAGGATCTCCTGGAAAACAACAGTGTATCAAAACGTGGCTTTACCCTGCTCGAGAGCCTCTCGAAGGAGGTACAAATGCTTGAGCTGAAAAACGACATCCAGAGTAAGGTCAAAAACGACCTGGATCAGCAACAGCGAGAGTTTCTGCTCCACCAGCAGATGAAGACCATTCAGGATGAACTGGGCGGATCACCACAAGACCAGGAAGTGATTGATTTCAGAGAAAAAGGGAGGAAGAAGAGATGGAACAAAGAGGTGGCAGAAGCATTTGAGAAAGAACTGGGCAAGCTACTGAGACTCAATCCTGCCACAGGCGAATATTCGGTGCAGGTAAACTACATTCAAACCCTTGTTGAACTGCCCTGGAACGAATTCACCAAAGATAATTTTAATCTGAAACGGGCAAGCCGGATCCTGGACAAAGATCATTTTGGTTTGGAAAAGGTGAAGGACCGGATACTGGAACACCTGGCAGTGTTGAAGTTGAAAGGTGACCTGAAATCTCCAATCCTATGTCTGGTAGGACCTCCGGGAGTGGGTAAAACCTCCCTTGGGAAATCCATCGCCGAGGCATTGAACCGAAAGTATGTCAGAATGTCATTGGGTGGTCTTCACGATGAGGCTGAAATCAGGGGACACCGTAAAACATACATTGGCGCCATGCCGGGGAGGATCATTCAGAACTTAAAAAAGGTAAAAACCTCCAACCCGGTGTTTGTACTTGACGAGATCGACAAGGTGGGCAGGGACGCCCATGGCAATCCTGCCTCTGCCCTGCTGGAGGTACTCGATCCGGAACAGAACAGCACCTTTCACGATAACTTCCTGGAACTGGATTTTGACCTCTCCAAGGTGATGTTCATCGCAACAGCCAACACCACTGCCGGAATAAACCCGGCTCTTCTTGACCGGATGGAGGTGATCGACCTTTCTGGATACATCGTGGAAGAAAAAACACAAATTGCCCGCAGACACTTAATTCCTAAACAGTTAGAGAATCACGGAGTCACAAAGAAACAGTTGTCCATTCCAGTAAAAACACTGGAATATATCATTGAAAGTCATACACGGGAATCGGGAGTAAGACAACTGGATAAACAGATTGCTAAACTTGTGAGGGTTGTGGCAAAACACATTGCATTTGAAGATAATTACGACAGGACCCTCACTCCTAAAAATGTCCAGGAGATCATTGGCCCACCTCGTTTCATCAGGGATAAATACGACGGTAACAAACATGCAGGTGTGGTAACCGGACTGGCCTGGACTGCTACCGGCGGTGAGATACTGTTCGTGGAGACATCCCTGAGTCAGGGAGACGGTAAACTGACCCTCACCGGAAATCTTGGTGATGTCATGAAAGAATCGGCTGTGCTCGCCCTGGAGTACCTGAAATCGCATGCTTCGAAATTTACCCTTGAATCTGAAATCTTCAAGAAGTACAATGTGCACGTGCATGTACCAGAAGGAGCAATTCCCAAAGATGGTCCTTCTGCCGGGGTTGCCATGATGACCTCCATCACATCGGCTTTCACACAGCGTAAGGTGAGGGACCATTCTGCCATGACCGGTGAAATTACACTCAGGGGAAAGATTCTTCCGGTGGGGGGTATCAAAGAGAAAATACTGGCTGCAAAAAGAGCCGGTATCACCGACATAGCCATTTCAGTGGAAAACAGGAAAGATGTTGAAGAGATCAATGAGATCTACCGCAAAGGACTGCAGTTTCGGTACGTGAATCAAATATCCGAATTGATGGATTTTGTGCTATTAAAGGAGAAGGTGGATCAACCGATGATCCTCGTCTAACAGATCAAAAGCTTGGCAGTCTCTATGCCATGCGGTCTTTTGATCTTCACAAAATAGATCCCACAGGGGAGTCCCTTTCCTTCTAAATCTGAGATTGTAAATGACTCCTCTTCCTGTGAGCGGTATTTATAGACGGGCATGCCTTCAAGGTTAAATACTTCTACCATAACTCAGCGTTTAAGGTTTTCAAGGGACTTTGTTAGGGGCTAAATTATGCACCAAAGCAGGTAAAGTAAAGAGAAATCGAACTTATTGTGTGAAATATAGATTCTGGGATGTGAACCTTGCGTTTTCAAGGATAAAGCATTTTGCTCAGGAAAAACTTGCTTCCAGTATCTTTATTTTCTGTGCGGGAATCCTGATTGAGTACAAATCGCTTTGATATTCGAACACACAACTGCAACTCTTACGGTCGACACGTGAAAGAAATTTCAGGTTTATCAGGTAGGATCTGCTGGCACGAAAAAAACTATCTCCTTTTAAGATTGTTTCAATAGTGCCCAGATTCTGGGTAGTGAGTTCCCGGTTCCCGTTAACAAGTTGAATGTGGGTATAATTTCCATCGGCCTGACAATAGACTACCTCCTGTGGATTGATAAGAATATAACCCGACCGGGTATTTAGTTTGACCTTGCCTGGACCTGACTCCCTCAATGCCTGGAGCAGTTTACTGAGGTCCTGTTTTTGATCCTCTTTGATCCTGATACGGAATCGATCAATTGCGTGCATCAGTTCTTCCCGGTGAATGGGCTTAAGGATGTAATCAAATACGGAGTTTCGAATTGCCTGAATGGCGTAGTGCTCGTAGGCAGTTATAAAGATGATCCCCGGATAATAGCCAGCTTTATGAACCTGTTCAATGAAGTTGAATCCATCCTTTTCGGGCATCTGAATGTCCAGGAAGACCAGGTCGGGACGCTCCCTTTTCAGCAGCTGCACAGCCTCATCCACATGGCTGGCCAAACCCACTACTTTCAATCCTTCCTCTCCGTGGAGTGTATACTTGAGTAACTCCCGGGCTTCAGGTTCATCATCAACGATCAAGATTTTTAACAGATCATCCATGGAGCATTACAGGTCACATTTTTCTTCAGAGCGCAATATATAAAATTCTACCAAGACAAAAAACGACCCCCTGCTGTACTCAATTCAGATTTTTTTTTGTAATCTTCACTGTTTTTTGCGCTCTAAATGGCATGCCAGACTCCCATCCGCATAGAACCACGGCCAAATTCGGCACCCTCCCGGTCTTTATGACCACCATCTCAACTATCCTGGGTGCGATTCTCTTTCTCAGATTTGGCTATGCAGTTGGTCACCTGGGATTCCTGGGGGTGATCGGGATCATCCTTTTGGGCCATATGGTGACCATTCCTACTGCCATGGCGGTGGGGGAAATCGCCACCAACCAGAAGGTGCAGGGAGGCGGTGCCTATTTTATTATCAGTCGTTCATTCGGACTCAATATCGGAGCATCCATTGGCATAACGCTCTATCTCAGTCAGGCCATCAGTGTTGCTTTTTACGTCATTGCCTTTACAGAAGCCTTTGACCCGATAATCAGGTTCTTTCATTACGAGATCAACACACCACTTATCGATAAACGTTGGATCGGCCTTGCAAGCATGAGCTTGCTTTCTGTGATCATTCTTACCCGGGGAGCCAATATAGGTATGAAGGCCCTCTATTTTGTAGTGGCCCTGCTCTTTACCTCCCTGCTCTTTTTCTTCCTGGGAAAATCTACTGTGCCAAACCAACCCCTGGTGCTAAATGCCCATATCCGGAATCCCGATAGTTTTTTCTTTGTCTTCACCATCATCTTTCCGGCTTTCACCGGGCTAATAGCAGGACTGGGCCTTTCGGGCGACTTGCGGGATCCCAGTAAATCAATTCCAAGGGGAACGCTCTGGGCCACCATGGGTGGATTCGTGGTATACATCCTGGTGGCCTATAAACTGGCCATCAGTGCCAGCCCGGATGAGATGGCATCCGACCAGCTGATCATGGAGAAAATCGCCCTCTGGGGTCCCATCATACCCATCGGTCTGGCAGCTGCCTCTCTCTCCTCCGCCCTGGGATCCATTATAGTGGCACCAAGGACCCTGCAAGCCATGGGTTATGATGATGTATTCCCTGGATCTGTTTTGAACAGTTGGCTCTCCAGGGGAAAAGAGAAGGACAATGAACCAACCAATGCCGGACTGATAAGCATCATTATTGGATTTGTCTTTGTGGCTTTCGGTGACATCGATTTCGTGGCACAGATCATTGCCATGTTCTTCATGGTTACCTATGGTGTTATATGTTCAATATCACTGCTGGAACACTTCGCTGCCGATCCCTCCTACCGGCCCACTTTCAAATCCAGGTGGTACATTTCGCTACTTGGAGCGGTTACGTCTTTCTGGCTCATGTTTAAAATGAATGCCCCTTATGCGCTCCTCTCACTGATCGTCATGGGAGGAATCTATGCCATGGTATCCAGTTATAACAGGAAGGAAAAGGGGCTGGCGAACCTCTTCAGGGGGGTGGTTTTTCAGGCCAGCAGACAGCTCCAGATCCTTGCTCAGAGAGCCGACAGGGAGGACCTGGATGAACACTGGAGGCCATTCACCATCTGTGTTTCACAGGACACATTTATGCGCCGGAGCGCCTTTGATATGCTCAGGTGGATCTCCCTGAAATATGGTTTCGGGACTTACATACACTATATCAAAGGATTCCTCACCGAGAAAACCAATAAAGAATCGAGAGAGATCCTCCGTAAGCTGATTCACCTGGCTGCGGGCAGCAAGAACCGGGTATACCTCGATACCATCATCAGCCCTTCCTACACTTCGGCCATTGCTCAGGTGATCCAGCTATCGGGAATCTCCGGAAAGGGAAACAACATGATTCTCTTCGAGTTCTCACAGAGCGATCCCGAAGCGCTGGAGGAGGCGTTGAATACTCATGACATTTTGTATGCCACTGGATTTGACCTTTGCATCCTGAACACTTCGTACAAGGGCTTCGGTTATAAGAAATATATCCACATTTGGATCACCTCGACCGATTACGATAATGCCAACCTGATGATCCTTCTGGGCTACATCATCATGGGACATCCGGAATGGAAGGAGGGCATCATCAAAATTTTTGCCATTTATCAGCCTGAAGAGGCCGAAATGAAGAAGGAGAAGTTAAAAGAACTGATCAAGCAGGGGCGATTACCAATTTCACTGGCCAATATAAATTTGATAAGTGCTGACAGGGAAAGAGAGACCCGGGAGATCATTGGTGAGATTTCCGTGGATGCTGACCTGACCATTGTTGGATTCAGGCATGAACAGCTGAAAACTGAAGGTTACAAACTCTACACCGGATACGACCGGTTGGGGAACATTCTGTTTGTGAGTGCCAATAAAAAGAAAGTGATTCAGTAAAATACTACCTTTGAAAAAAAGACGGATGCAAAAAGTTGCTGTTTTCCCGGGATCATTCGATCCGTTTACCATAGGACATGAAAATATCGTGCTCCGCTCTCTTGACCTCTTCGACCAGGTCATTGTGGCCATCGGAATTCATTCCACCAAAAAACCACTGTTGAAAATTGAAGCAAGGGTAGAAATGGTAAACTGGGTTTTTAAGTCGTATGAGCAGGTGAGCGCCGATTCGTTTAAGGGTCTCACGGTCGATTATTGCCGGAAGGTGAAAGCGACCCACATGCTCAGGGGAATAAGGACTTCAGCTGACTTTGAATATGAGCGCGCCATAGCCCAGATTAACAAAAAAATGTTGCCGACGGTGGAATCTATATTCCTCCTCACATCACCCGAGCACACCCCTATCAATTCAACCATTATCAGGGATATCATCCGCAATGGAGGTGATGCTTCCCAGTTTCTTCCTTCCGGAATAGATATTAAGGAGTACCTCTAATGCGCATATTTGGGATCGTTTGTTGGTTGTTTTTGTGGGGATGTGGATCTCTTTTGGGTCAGTCGGTCTCCGTCCATAGCCAAAATTTCGAATACAGCGGAAAGTCCATTCAAATCACCATGGACCGAAATCCATTCATCTCCATCCCCCGGTATGTCGTAACTGTGAAATGCAGCAATGAAGGCAATTTTGAGTATACCTTTGATGTGGAAACCGAAAGGGTGATCCATTTTGAAACCGGGGTGTACAGGGCCTACCTCTATGTTGAACCTGGATACCACTATGAGGTGGATCTGCCTGTGTACAGGGAGAAATCATTTGCCGAGAGTATCTCTCCGTTTTATCATCCCATTGATGTTCCCCTCAGAGTCCTTTCCCGTTCTTCCCTGACTACCCATCTGGCGGAGGACCCAACCAGGGATATAAACCATTTGATAGCCCAATTTGATTCTGCCTTTCACAGTGCAAATGATGATGTGATCATGAACAGAAGATTGGGGAAAAAGAGTGATATGGATTCTGTTGTCCGAATCATTGAAGAGCCATTTTGCGGTGACTCTTCCCTCTTTTTTGAAAACTACAGGAGATACAAATATGGGGTATTGAAACTGAATGAGGGAATAACCGGACTTGAGAGCATTAGTCGGAATTACCTGGGCCCAATAGTAATGGAATCACATCCCGGTTTTTTGGAATTGTTCAATGCCATGTTCAAAGACTTCCTGTTTTACTACTCCAGGACGCCCGATGGAAAGGGGCTTATTAACCACATCAACCGCACCCATAATCTTGACAGTGTAAGGTATATCATCAGACAACACCCGGCGGTCTGGAATGACACGCTCACCGATATGGTACTCCTTCAGGAGCTGTCAAGGCTCTTCTATACGGGTGAATTCCACAAGAAGGCCATCCTGATCCTTTTGGATTCCATGGAGGTGAATCCGGTATCTCCGGATTATGCCATCTTTACTTCCCAGGTAAAAGAGAGACTCTCCAGCCTGATGATAGGTCATCCTCCCCCTCCATTCGCACTACCGGACCTGGAAGGGAACCTTTGTACTCCAGGTGACTTTACAGGTAAATATATTTACCTCATGTTTTGTACCCCTGAACATTACGGCTGCATGATGGAGTATCCTTTTCTTCAATCCTTCCACTTAAAACACGCTGCATATCTGGAGGTGGTGACGGTGATGGTGACCGAAGAGAAGTCACAAATAAAGGATTTTATGCTCCGTAACGGATATGGCTGGAAGACATTCTTTTATGAGGATCAACCGGGTATCCTGTCGGATTTTTTTGTGAAAGCTTTCCCCACGGCTTACCTCATTGGTCCGGACGGAAATCTGGTCCTTTCCCCTTCATCCCTTCCTTCGGATGGTTTCGAGCAGCAACTGTTTCGAATCATGCGTTCCAGGGGCGAAATCTGATCAGAGTAATTCCCTGATGCCAAGCACGTCCAAAATACTCCCATAGCTGTTTTTCCTGAGAAAATCAGCTTCTCCCGGTTTCACCCACCTATGATTTGTGATACCCTCATCTGTCTGTAGGAGCGGTTCCTTATTACCGGGATAATACATTTCGAACCATTGTGTCTTTTTAAGCACCTTTCGATCCGACATCTGGTAGGTATGGTAGGTTGATATAATGGGCTGAACAGTCACCAATTGCTTCAATCCGGTCTCCTCCTCCACCTCCCTGAGGGCTGCCGCTTCAAAATCTTCCCCCTCTTTCAACTTTCCCTTGGGCAGATCCCATACTCCGTTGCGTTTAATGGTCAGGAAATCTCCTTTCCGGTTAAACACCACCCCCCCTCCAGCCTCGATGAGGGTGAAACAGGCCCGGAACTCCTTCTGCAGCAGAGGGAGGTCCTCGTGTATGAGATAGAGCTCCCGGATCTGATCAGAGGAGAAGAAGTTCACCACAGTTTCATGCAGCTCCCGGCTATTTTCAAACCTGTAAAACAGGCCCTTCTCCTTCTTATTAAACCTGGCAAGATCATCACCAAAATATACTACTCTATCGTTGAAATATACTTTATACATAAATACAGATAGTTAAAAGGTCCATCGATTTACATGTTCATTTTATCTTTAAGCATCATTAGCTTTTCGTTAATCTCTTTTTGTAAGGTCGAAAATTTAGTTCTTGCCTCTCCTTTTGATTTTGCCATTAAATATTCAATTCGTTGGGTTATTAAATCAAAGTTTTCCAATATAGTTAATGCAATCTCCTGACCTTCACTAATATATTCTTTAGTGGCTTTAATTGAAGTAGTTTTAGAATATTTTGTAGGGTGTATTAGCCCTTTCATTAAAACATATTTAATCCGTTTACCCTTTGCCTGATAATAGAGATTAATAAATGTCTCAACACCAAATCTTATTTCTCTGATATCATCAAGAATTGGTAAAATGTCAGTTTTCAATAATGCTCTTTCTCCAGTTAAGGATTTAAATGGGTTGACTCGATAATCTATAAACGTTTCAGATGGTTGTCCCAATACCATATCTGCACTATTATCAACTATGGGTTGTAATATGTTCTCAAAATGTTCTTTGGCTATATTTGATAAATCAGCATCATAGAATAAAATAATTTCATTCGCTGATATTTCTACACCATGTGCCATTGCCCATGATTTACCTCTATTAGGGAGTAATTTCTCATACCGAAAAGTGTATTTTTTCTGTAATTCAGCCAGAATACTTTCTGTATGATCAGTTGAGCCGTCATCTATTACTATTACCTCAGCTTCTTTATTGTGTTTACAACAAGAGGTAACTACTTCCGAAATAGTTTGCTCTTCGTTAAAAGTGCAAATTATTATACTTACGCTTTTCATATTAGTTTAATCTATTATTTCTTTAGCTTTCTGCAGTCAGTATCAGAAACGACCTATAGCAATATTTTCCCAAATGCCTTCACTGTAAACACAGGGCATGGCGCCATACGGACAACCTTTTCGGTAACGCTACCGATAAGCAGATGTGCAATACCCGTTAGTCCGTGAGTTGAAATGACGATTAGGTCAGTATCATGACTTGCTGCAAATTTTACAATATCTCTTGCGGCATGACCTTCGATAACATGGATATCTGCTGTTACTTTTGGTCCTTTTGATTCATCCAGCATTCGTTCCATTGCTTCTTTTGATTTTTCCTTGATATCTGGTATTAAATCAAACTTAGGTACAGTGCCGGACAGGTAAAAAGAGGGTTGAACAATTTCTTCAACAATGTGTAAAACCTGTAACCGTGCCTTATAAGATACAGCAAGTTCTGTTGCGTATTTAAGCGCCTTTAGAGAATAGTCGGAAAAATCTACAGGCACTAAAATACGATCAATTGTTTCTATGAATAGATGTTCCTTCTGCTCACGAATGGTAAATACTGGGCATGGCGCTAAACGCACCACTTCTTCTGCGATACTGCCAAGTAGTAGATGTCCTAATCCCCGCCGTCCATGTGTGCCCATTACGATGATATCTATATCTTTTTCACTGACATATTCTAAGATTGCCGGGGCGGCTGAAATACAGCGACGTTGCAATTGCTTAATTACTAAATCATCGACCTTATACTCTTTAAGATCAGTGTTCATCTGATTTTTTGCAGTTTCTTCCATCCATGTACGATTTTCCTTCATTTTTGTGAAATCATACGCTACATTAAAAGAATCATTTTCATGAAGTACTATAGCGTGGAACATGTGTAAATTGGCATGGTACTTTCTTGTTAAATAAAGTGCATGTGCCAATGCTTGATTGGCGCAGTGTGAAAAATCTGTCGGGAATAAAATATTTTTTATTTGCATCATGGTTTAACCTTCCTTTCTATTTAAACATTATTATCCTATCGATAATTTCTTTCTGTATGGTCGAAAATTTTTAGTTCCTGATCTGCACTATTATTAAATATTGGCTGTAATATATTCTCAAAATGTTCTCTTGTTATACTCTTCAAGGCTATTAATAGCTGCAAGCCGGCCTATTTCAACTAATTCCTCAGCTTTATAAAAATCGAAAGTTCCACACGAATTACGGGAAACTTTTATTAAAATGTCAGGAGAATGTTTTTCCATCAACATTTGAGCTAATTGATATGTTGCTAAACTTATTGTTTTGTTCATAATGTCAAAATAGCCTAGTTTCTCATTCTTACTTTTTGACTTGCTTTTATTTATATGATTATAGAATTTTTTTATTTTTTTAAGATATACTGATTGCTTTTTTTCCTTTTCTTTTTTCGAAATAGATGGTCTGTCTACGGGTATATCAGCGTTTACATAAACTACGATTAAAACATCATCTTTAGTTCTTTTTACATGATTAACAGGAACATTATTCATAACGCCTCCATCTACAAGTATTGAATTTTCTGATACTACTGGTGTAAATACAGTTGGGATTGCTACTGATGCTCTCACTGCATCGAATATACTTCCTTTTGTAAAAACCACCTCTTTGTTATTTATGATATCTGCTGCTGTGGCAGCATAATGAATATCCAATTCTTCAATATTTATATCAGGAATAAATTTCCTCATTTTTTTAAATACCCTGTCCCCTTTAACCAATCCTTGTGAACTAAATGTGAAATCAATAAGCTTAAAGACATCTAATCTATCCAGTGTATAAATCCAATTTTTATACTCTTGCATTTTACCAACAGCATAAACAGCACCTACCAGGGAGCCCATTGAGGTTC
>JAUVKN010000151.1 GCA_030596245.1 Bacteroidia bacterium
GAAGAGGAATTTAAAAGCATGGCCAAAGGGCTGGGATTGTACAGCGCATGTTTCATCGGAGGTACCAATATTAACAGGGATATTCAGGCACTCAGGAGGCCAAGTCATGTTGTCATTGCGACACCGGGCAGGTTGCTTGACCTGACCAATCGCAGGGTGATTGATCTCAGCAGATTCAAGACCCTGGTTCTGGATGAGTTTGACCGCATGCTAGATATGGGATTCGTTCGCGATGTGAATCGCATCATTGACAGTATGCATCACCGCAATCAAACCATGCTTTTTTCTGCTACACTTGATAAAACACAACAGTCACTGATCAACAGCATACTTCAGAATCACATTACCGTAAAAGTTAGTAGTGGTGACCGAACCGGTGATAATATTGATCAAGATATAATCAGACTTAAACCAGGTGAGGACAAATTCAGGGTGCTGCATGAGATGTTATCCAAGGAGGATTTTAATAAAGTATTGTTGTTCGAAGAGACCAAGCACAAGGTAAGCAAGTTGTGTGTCAAATTAAATAAAGCAGGTATCCCTGCAGATCAGATACACGGTAACAAAAGTCAGAATGCGAGGCAAAATGCATTAAAGGCCTTTAAACAGGGACGTGTTCGTGTATTGGTAGCTACGGACGTAGCATCACGCGGACTTGATATTTCAGATGTCTCCCATGTTATAAATTATCAGGTACCACAGACCCATGACAGCTATATACATCGCATTGGGCGTACAGGCCGGGCCGGAAAGATAGGAAAGGCTTTAACATTCGTAGCCTGATAAATTTGTCGTATAATTCTTTTTGGTAACATTATCTTTATTGTTTTTACCCTGAAAACAGACGATTCAAAATGAAAAATTCAGTATCGATTCTGCTTCTGGCCCTAATATACTCATGTTCATTTAAAGATGCCCAAATCTATGAGTGGCGTGGTGAAGACCGTTCTGGTATCTACCCCGGTACCAATTTGTTAAAAGAGTGGCCCGAAGATGGACCTGAAGAGATATGGGCAGTTGAAGAGATTGGTAATGGTTTTGGTTCCCCGGTATTTGTGAATGACATGTTCTTTATTACGGGTGAAATTGACAGCATGGCCACTCTTTTCTGTTTTAATCTGGAAGGTAAGAAACAGTGGCAGAGTGAATTTGGGAAGGAATGGATAGCCACTTTTCCTGGATCCAGATCGGCCCCCACCATTGCTGGTGATTTTATATATGTGGGTACAGGATTGGGAAATCTCTATTGCCTGGAGAAAGAGAGTGGAGCAACTGTCTGGTCCACTGATTTCGACAAAGACTTCAGTGGGATTCCTATACTGAATGGTCACTCGGAAGCGGCAGTGGTTAATGGAGATAAAGTTTTCTGGACACCAGGCGGTAAGGAATATAACGTGGTGGCGCTGGACCGGTTCACCGGAGAGGTGATCTGGAGTCACCCTGGTCATAGGGAGAGAGCAGCATACAATCCCGCCAGTCTGATCGTACTCGACCAACGCACTATTTTTGTGACATTTTCAGCCTATCAATTAATGGGATTTGATACTGGGAGCGGTGTGCTGCTCTGGTCACATGAGCAGAACAGCTATCCACTTGATAAAAGGAGCATCGGTTACGGGGATACTCATGCAAATTCTGCCATCTATGACAATGGATCTATCTATTATGCTGCAGGTGATGGAAATTGTGGAGTGAAACTTGACCTGACTGAGGATGGTTCGGAGATTATTGAAGTATGGATAAATCCTGATTTTAATAGCTTCATGGGCGGAACTGTGAAAATCGGCAACTATCTCTACGGAAGCGGAAATTCGAACAGGGAATTAACAGCACTCGATGCTGCCACCGGCCAATTGACCGACTCACTAAAGATCGGGAGTGGTGCAATAATAGCTGCGGATGATCTGCTCTATTACTACAATCATCGCGGGGAGATGAAGCTCGTCAGCTATGACCAGGGAAAATTGCAGGAAATCAGTTCTTTTAAGATTACCAGGGGAACCAAACAGCACTTCTCCCATCCGGTGATATACCGGGGTGTGCTTTACCAGCGGCACGGACAGGTATTAATGGCATTTGATATTCGTAAAGTCTGATCTTTTTCGTAATTTATGGTGAAATAGAACATTCCCCACAATGGGTCGTGCCAATTCAGCCTTATGGTATAAGCAATTAAGAGCAAAGGGATTCTTCAGGTATGTGGGCAGAAATGTTCTCCTGATCATTCTTGCTTATGTGTTTATCGTTTTCCTGGTGTTCCTTATCGGGAAATATCTGGTGGATTTCAATGGTTTTTTTCACTCTTTTATAGACAAGCTGTCGGACAGGTTCGTGATCCTGCTTTTCTTTGTTTCAGAATCTTTTGCCGGAATGATCCCGGTTGACCTGTTTGTGATATGGACCCAGAAATTCGAAAGACCACTTCCCTACCTTGTACTTCTGGGCATTCTATCTTATGCGGGAGGTGTGATTTCATACGGCATTGGCATATGGATCTCCAGGAGGCCAAAGGTAAAGGCATTCACTGAAAAGCGATTGAAGAATTATATTGATTTTGTTCAGAAATGGGGAGGTGCATTCATCATCATTGCGGCATTGTTCCCATTTACTCCATTCTCGCTGGTGGTAATTGCTGTAACCATGCTGAAGTTCCCTTTCAGGTTATTTCTTCTCTTTGCCCTTGCACGTATTGTGAGATTTGTGCTTCAGGGAGTTTTCTTTTTTGACCTGTTGAAGGTGGATTCCTGGCTAATCTGAGGCAAGCACCATTTGCATATATTCCTCCAGGTGCTTTTCATAGATATCCCGCGGATTACATTGGTGATCGAAACAGACAGAGGCTGCATACCCCACAGTAGCTCCCATTTGTCCGGTGGTACGCATCACCCTCGGACCCCCCAATCCAATATGTGTGCAGCTGAAGCACCTCCCGGCCATAAACAGATTATTGATACTCTTCGAGTAAAGTGATCTGTAGGGAATATAATACCTGTCGACCTGATAAAACATGGCATCAGTCAGAAAGTCAGGTTTATCTTCGTCAAGCTTATCCTGACGATAATGTACATCTACTTCCCTCTCTTCCACCACCACAGCGTCGGGAAATGATTGAGAGTTCCTCATATCATTGAATGTATATAGGTAATCCCCCACCAGACGTCTTGACTCCCTTTTACCAAGCAAATAGGAGACCCATTCCAGTTTCAGGTGTTCGTTCCCAGGTTTTTTCTTTTCATTGAAGAAGGATCCGTAAATGGCTTTCAGCATATGATCGCGAATCTGTTCGGCGTTCTCTATCTGGTGCCACTCATTGCTGATCAGTTCCCAGTTCCAGGTTCCTTTGCGGGCAGCGAAGTTTCCAACCACATCCATGGCCCACGGAACTTTTGGAAAGGCATATACAGAATCCGATTCACTGGTACGCCAGAGTACAGAAGCTCCCAGCACGTTGTTGTCTGTGCTGTCAGGACTCCAGAGCTCCCCGTATTTTTCCCACGATTCTCCGTGTTCACTCGCTTTTTCCCTGCCATACAGATACTCAGCCCCTGCCCAATATCCAATCCAACCGTCGCCGGTACAATCAATGAAATATGGGGCTATGAATCGGATCTGTTCACCAGAAGAGGTATGCCGGGCATCTACAGATGTGATGGTTTGATCCTCGGACTGAGTACCATAGGCTCTGAACTCCAGGAACATATGAATATTGGAATACTGCTCCATGTTCTTGTGACGTTTGTTTTCATCAATCCGGGCCTCCGGAGAACCATTGGGATAGTGCCGCGTATCCAACATTTTCAGGATTCTTTCAAAATGGCCGTATATACCCAGTGTATGAACCCGTATCTCGCTGCTTGCATTACCTCCCAGCATGGGCCTGTCATGGATCAGGGCAACTTTCAGACCCTGTTCGGCTGCTGCAATGGAAGCGGCACATCCGGCGATTCCTCCTCCCACAATCACAAGGTCGAAATTCAGGGATTGCTCCGGGATCTCTCTGCTGTTGGTTAACCGATTTCTGAATTCAGGAAGGTACCTTTGCTGATTGGTGGGTGTTCGGTATTTATTGCTCATGTAGATAGCATCGCATCTGGCATTAAAACCAGAGAGGTCTTCCAATTCCATGACAACCGGTCCACCTTTCACATTGATCTTCCCTGCATAGTTCCATCCCCATCCCATGAATTTCCCAACAGTTTCTGGTAATTGTTTACCATTCAACAGGATATTGAACTGACCAGGTGATTCCCAGTGTCCGGGAGCCCAATCATTGGTCCGGGCCCAAACATGATAAGTACCACTTGCCGGAACCTGGATCGTGGTAGTGGCATTTTCCACCGGCTCTCCCATTCCATGAGCCATCAGGTAGGGAGAGCCCATTTGCTCAACGAACTGGGGATCCACCACCCATCCACCTTTATGATCGAAACTCTCACATTCGATCAGGAGTTCCTTCTGACAACCTGAAAAAAGCAAGGTTGCAAAGAGGAGTGAAATGAGATTTATTGGCATTCTGGTTGTCATAACATAATAATTATCTCCAGAGGTGCTGGTTATATAAATGTTACATAATCTCCTACCAGCAGATGAACGGGTGGCTCGTTCTCTTCAATATCGGGGAACCGTCCGACTTCAGTGTGAAACCGGTTGTCGGTGTTATCATCATTCACAGCACTTACTTCACCCACAAGTACTTTTCCCATTCCCGTTTCTCCATAGAATTTGTGGTAGAGTCCCTGGTTAAGTGAGATACTCTCCCCTGGCGTCAGACGAGCCACGTCTCCTGGTTGGAATGTGTTTATGATCCCATCCAGAGTGACCTTAAATTCATGATCGGCAAACTCTTCCGATTCATTGGAGGGGTAAAGCTGGATCATCAGGTTTCCTCCTCCCCTGTTGATAATATCCTCCATTTTCGACCAGTGAAAATGCATAGGAGTCACCTGATCCTCTTCAACGATCATGATCTTTTCGGCATAGGTTTTATGGTCTTTGGAGATGTTCCCATTCCGTAATGTAAATAGAAGCAAACCGGTGGCATCGAAATCTCCTGACCCGAAATCCGTAAGATCCCATCCCAGACCATTTTCAATAATCTCATTGCAATGTTCTCTGTTTTGCTGCCACTCTTCTAATCTCCATAAGCCCCATGGAGGCAATATAAATTTCATTTCATCGAAGAATTCTTTGGCTTCACTGATTTTTTGATTGATTTCTGAACGTTTCATTCCTAATTGGATTATTATTGCTAATATAGTTGATTATGATGTTACATAAAATAAATGGAGAGAAACGGAAAGAGAAATATTACTAAGTATTTAGAATAAAATACCCATGAAAAAAATCAATCCTGTTGTTGTAGTCCCTGTTTTACTGTCATTTTTCGTAGTTAGCTTCATCGATCTTGTGGGAACCGGAGTTGATGAACTAAAACAGGATTCGAATACACCACTGTATGTGCTTCAATTGATCCCATTTGCAGCCCTCATCTGGTTTTTTCTGTTATCGGTCCCTGTAGGTGTCTGGCAGGATAAAGCAGGTAAAAAGAGGGTATTGAAAATCGGTCTGCTGATAACTGCAGCTGGTTTGATCCTGCCTGTGCTTGGCAATACCTTGCCTGTAATTCTGCTTGCATTTTCATTGCTGGGTATAGGAAATACCATCCTGCAAGTTTCTGCCAATCCCCTGCTGATTGATGTGGTACCATCCAACAGAGCATCCAGTTACCTGAGTTTCTCCCAGTTTATCAAAGCCCTGGGTTCCATGGTCGGCCCTTTCGTTGCAGGAATGGTTGGCCCGTGGATTGCCCGTCTGCTGGGTGACGACTCGCCGGGTGCATGGAGGTATGGTCTTTACCTGTTTGCATTGGTAACGGTACTCTCCTGGATCTGGCTCTCTTTTATAAAAGTAGAGGAGAGCAAACCGGACAGGAAACCGGCCACCATGAAGTCATGTATTAGCCTGCTTGGGAACAACTATGTGCTGATGATGGTGATGGGAATTTTTGCAGTGGTAGGCATTGATGTGGCCATCAACTCCAACATTGGAACCTTTCTATCCGAAAAACTGGGAGTGGGTGAAGAGGCTGCCAAGTATGCCAAGTCCCTCTATTTCCTTGCGAAAATGGTCGGTACATTTACAGGAGCCATACTTCTCACAAGAATAGCAGCCAATAAATTCATGCTCGGCTCATCCATATTGCTTGCCCTGGCCCTAATCGCACTTGTCTTTACTACAGGGGAGATATCAGCCTGGATAATCATTTTCGTGGTAAGCCTGGGGGCATCCAACATATTTCCTCTGATTTTCTCAATAACGGTGGCAAAGATTCCTGACAGGGCAAACGAAATCTCAGGATTAATGATGATGGCCATCTCCGGAGGGGCTCTGATACCTTTCCTGGTAGGTTATGCAATGTCCCTCTATATCAATGGCGGAATTCTGGTGCTTCTTGCCTGCACCATCTATCTGATTATCATCTCAGTAAGAGCATTGAAGTAAATTAGTACTTCACGGGTTATTGAGCAACAGATTTACCAGTTACCGTATCTGTTTCCTTCGGTGATCCATTCCCAGCTTCCCGTGCGGAAGGGAGATGCAGGGAGGTTCTCACTGTTCATTAGGTTGGCATACGCCGGGTAATTCTGCCATGCATATCGAATGTACTGAGGATCCTTCACCTTTTCACTCCATACCTCTATTGTATGTCCATCCACGATCCTGGCCACACCAAATTCAAAGCTCTTGTTATCCGAAGAGACTTCGAAACCCATTAGATAGTCAGAATCGCCCACCACTTTCAAACCATTTCCAACCTGACTGAAGGTAAGTGTTAACTTCCCATCCCCCACATCAACACTCTCCAATACCGGACCAGAATAGGTAATCTCTTTTTCATATACCATATGGAGGGCAGGAAGAGCCAGGCGTTTGCCAACATCCCACTTGTTTTGAGGATGTATGTTGGTTGGGTGTCCGATATCGGTGGTAACTGCCATGCCTGTATTTGGTAGTTCAAGGGTTTTTCGCTGGGCCTCTCGTAATTCTGGCCAGGTCTGGGTTTCCGGACGGTTAAATGAAGCCAGCTGGACAAACAGAAATGGAAATTCGCCCTCTCCCCAGTGCTTTCTCCAGTCCAGTATCATATCGGGGAAAAGGCTGGCATAAGCAAGTGCACGACCGGCATTTGACTCGCCCTGGTACCATATTGCTCCTGTGATGGAGAGATTCAACAATGGGTGGATCATCTGGTTAAACAAGGAGGATGGTGCCCGGTTGACATGAGCCCTTTTTTCCTTTTGCTCTTCTGTAGCGGATTTGCTGTAATCAATGGTTTTATCAAGTTCATTGTACACGGTAGCGATGTGTTCATATTTATGAAGAGTTTCCATGCTGGTCCAGGCTTCAACATTGGTGCCTCCCCAGCTTGTACTGATCAATCCGATTGGGATACCACTCTTTTCAACAAGATACTTCCCGAAATAGAAGGCAACTGCTGAAAAATCAAGGAGCTCTTCTCCTGATGCCACCTTCCATCCAGAGCCGTTCAGATCATCTTGTTTGCTCAATGCCATCTCTCTGGAAACAGTGAACATCCGCATATTTGGATAATCAGCAGTTCCGGCTTCATACTCACCTACCTGCAGTCCGCTAAGCGTCCATTGCATATTGGACTGACCTGAACAGACCCAGACATCGCCAATCAGCAGGTTTTCCAGGGTGATCTTGTTTTTTCCTTCCACTTCCATGGTAAGTGGTTGTGCCATCACCGGCATTGCATCGAACTGGATGCTCCAATTCCCCTCTTTCCCGGCTTTTGCGGTTTGAACCTGACCATTGAATTGAACAGTGACCTTCTCATTTTTATCGGCCCATCCCCAGATCTTAAGGGGCTTGTCCCTCTGGAGAACCATGTTATCGGTAAAAATTGCAGGAAGTTTGACCTCCGATTTGCAGGGAATTGCAAAAAGAAGAAGTGCCAGGATGAAGAGTGCGTTTTTCATGATGTTTTAGGATGTTTTAACTCGTAAAATATTTAGCTTTGATATAATTTACCATAAACCTATGAAAACTTTCCTTAAAAATCCCATGAGACATCTAATTTTCATTTCGTTTTGCCTGGCCATTGGCCTGGTGGCTTGTAGCCATGAAAAGGAAACAAAACAACCCAACATTGTGATCATATTTCTGGATGATTCAGGTTGGGCCGATTTTGAACCATTTGGAGAAGTTGCCATTGAAACGCCACATGTAACCCAACTGGCAGCTGACGGGTGTGCTTTTCATAATTTTTATGTACCCCAGGCAATCTGTTCCGCTTCCAGGTCGGCGCTTATGACTGGTTGTTTTCCCGGGCGGACCAAGGTATTTGGGGCGCATGGCCCCAATGCATGGGGACTGGACACCACCTTTGCAACTATGGGAGAGGTATTTAAAGCAGCGGGGTACGCTACAGCTGCATTTGGGAAGTGGCATTGCGGTGACCAACCTGAAACCAGGTCTTATTCAAGGGGATTTGATGAAACTTGCGGACTTATGTACTCCAATGACATGTGGAAACACCATCCGGAGAATCCGGATCACTGGGGACAATGGCCATTGCGGTTTTGGGAGAATGGGGAGGTAACTATCGAGGAGGTGGATCAGGCAGATCAGAAGAACCTCACCCGTTGGTATACCGAACATGCAGTCGATTTTATAAATCGGCATCAGGATAGTCCATTCCTGCTGTATGTTCCTCACAGCATGCCCCATGTACCCCTCTTTTGTAGTGATGAATTTGAAGGCAAATCAGGGAGAGGATTGTACTGGGATGTGATGTTAGAGATAGACTGGAGTGTGGGAAAGATCAACAAAGCTTTAAAAGAGAGTGGCATTGATCAGAATACCATTGTGATCCTTACTTCCGACAATGGCCCCTGGGTATCCTATGGCAATCATGCGGGGATCACGCCATTCAGGGAGGCAAAAGGCACCTCATTTGATGGCGGTGTTCGTTCGGCCTGTATCATGAAATACCCGGGCCAAATTGAAGCAGGTGTCACTTCATCAAAAACACTCGGTTCGGTGGACCTCCTCCCCACCCTTTGTTATCTGGCAGATATCCCGTTGCCGAAAAATGAGATTGACGGAGAAAATGTGTGGGACCTGGTACGAGGTGTGGAAGGTGCTGAAAATCCCCATTCCTATTATGCTTTTTCAAATGGGCGGAATTTTGAGGGAGTCATGAGCGGAGATGGGCGCTGGAAGCTACACCTGCCGCATGCTTATCGGACGCTGAAGAAGGCAGGTATGGACGGGCTTGCAGGAAAGTATGTTCAGGCAAAGATCGATACAGCCCTGTTTGATATGGAAACAGATCCCTATGAAACCACCAATGTGTTACAGGAGTATCCTGAGATTGCAACCGCTCTGATTGAAATAGCCGAGACCCATATGAGCAGGTTTTATAGTAAACAGTAACTTATTACCCCGGATCTGGCGTACCTATGTAAGGGTTCATCAACTCTGTATCTATTACATATTCATATCCATCACCCGGCTCCTCTACGGTTAAGGAATAGCCGTTGG
>JAUVKN010000332.1 GCA_030596245.1 Bacteroidia bacterium
ACTTGCTGCAGTTTCAACCAGTGATGCATGCCCCTGGTGTAATGCCCCCATGGTGGGTACCAGGCCGATGCTTTTAACAGTATTCGGGAGGGCATTGAGGTGCCGGGTAAGATCTTGTTTGGTCCTGTAAACTATCATTCAAAATAGGTGAGGGCAAATATAGATAAAAAGGAATCAATTATTTTTAGTAAATTTGCATGATTTCTAATTGAGGCGTGCATGATGGAAAGTAAAAAGGTATTATTTGTTTCTCAGGAGATTACACCTTATTTACCCGAAACTGAGCTTTCCCTTATCGGCAGAACACTCCCGCAGGCAATCCAGGAAACCGGAAAAGAGATTCGTACTTTCATGCCTAAATACGGGAACATTAATGAGAGAAGGAACCAGTTGCATGAGGTAATCCGCCTGTCAGGTATGAACTTGATTATTGATGATACTGACCATCCGCTGATCATTAAGGTAGCATCCATCCAGGCTGCAAGAATGCAGGTCTATTTCATTGATAATGAGGACTATTTTCATCGTAAGAATACTGTGGTTGATTCCGGGGAGAAGTTCTTTGAGGACAATGATGAGCGAATGATCTTTTTTGCGCGTGGCGTTCTCGAAACGGTACGAAAATTACGTTGGTCACCTGACCTGGTGCACTGCCATGGTTGGTTTACATCACTTGTACCTTTATATATTAAGAAGGCCTACCGTGAAGATCCATTATTTGCCGACTCAAAAGTGGCCTTCTCCTTTTATGATAATGGTTTTGATTTTCCATTGGATCCATCTTTTTCTGAAAAGTTATTGATAGACGGGGTTTCACCAGATCATGTTTCCATGGTGAAAAAGCCCGCTTATGAAAACCTGGTGAATCTTGCCGCCACCTATTCGGACGGATTGATCCAGGGAAGTGCAAATCTTCCAGATCCTATTTCAGAGGTGCTGAAAAAAACGGGCAAACCTTGCCTTGATTATGTGAGTGGTGAAGAATATGTGAAGAAGTTTTCCGTTTTCTATGACAGTCTCATCAATGATTAATCCATTACAACTTAGATGAAGAAGAAGGATTTGTGGGTTATTGTGATCATTTCGATTATGGTCGGACTTATTTCGTCCTGCCAAATTAGTGACCAGGAGCTGGGGGAAGATCTATTACCCCCGGAGGATAATATTTTCGTGTATCGTGATACTATATTTGAGATAAATGCATTCCCGGTCAGCGGTGAACCTTTAATATCCTCCGAAACGAATTATGATGCTGAAAGGGTCCTGCTCATGGGGAACCTGAAGGACACCCTGGCAGGAATTTCTGAAGCCTCATTCATTACCCAGTTCAATACCAACCTGGCTTTTACGAGTGGGCCCAACATGGAGATTGATTCCCTGATGTTATTCCTTTATATCCAGGATTATGTTGGAGATATGGATCAGGAGATCACCATTCGTGTCCATGAACTTACTGAGTGTATCTACATGGATTCTCTCTACTATTCGGATTTTGATCCAGCAGGCAAAATTAATCCGGTACCGCTTGTGGAAAAAAGCTTTATGCCGGAAGATGGAACCATGATTGAATTTCTGATTGAGGATCAGGATTTCCAGGATAAATTTCTGGCTCTGGGAGATGATACTACTTTGTTTAGGAGTGATTCTATCTTTAAGGACTTCTTAAACGGATTGTACATCGAAGCTGAATCGGCCTCTCCTGATGGAGCGATGGCAAGGGTACATCTTGCCCATCCGCAATCACTGCTGTTACTGAAATATGCCAACGACAGCACGCAGATCGATTCCACAGCAGAAGTAGACTTCAAGTGGAGTCAGTTTTCTATTGATCAGTACTATTGTCAGAAGATAAATATTTTTGAACATGATCATTCAGGAACCTATCTTTCGACAATCATCGATAATGACAGTGTAAATACTCCATACTGTTATGTACAGGGCATGACAGGAGTCAATACTAAAATATCTTTTGCATCCCTGGAGGAATGGTTAGAAAAAGCACCCATATCCATTAACTCAGCCACTCTGATATTTGATGTGGTTCCTGAAGATGAAAGCGGAATCCTTTACGACGATCTGCCTGACAGGCTTATGCTGGGAACCATTCTGGAGGATGGATCATATGAACCCGTTTACGATTACTTTGTTCTGTTGGCCAATCAACAGACCTCCATGTTTGGTGGATTTAAGAAAGCTGAATCTAAAGGTCTGTTTTCCGACACTACCTATACCTACCGGTTCAACATACCGCTCCATTTTCAATACATGGTTGACGGGATAAAAACGGATACTGATTTCATCGTTCAATTGAATGATGGAAGAGTTAATCCGAAAATTTCCAAACTATGGAGTAACCTTCCAGCCAACAAAAAACGTATAAGGCTGGAAATAGTGTATCTTGATTTGTAATTTCTGTCCTAAAATGCTTTAGCCTATGTGTGGAATTGTTGGCTATATCGGGAACAAGGATGCCTACCCGATACTAATCAAAGGGTTGAAGAGACTTGAATACCGCGGTTATGATTCAGCGGGTGTGGCTCTGTTAAACAGTGAAACTTCCATTTATAAGAAGAAAGGAAAGGTTTCTGAACTGGAAGATCATGTGAGAGGTAAAGAGACCAAAAGTAACATTGGGATCGGCCATACAAGATGGGCCACCCACGGGGAACCCAGCGATCTGAACGCACATCCCCACCATTCCGAGAAGGGATTGTTTACCATTATACATAACGGTATTATTGAGAACTATGCAGTATTGAAGCAGAGCCTGATTGATCAAGGGATGAGTTTTTACAGCGAAACCGACACAGAGGTTCTGGCCAATCTGATCGAATATATCTATACCTCACAGGATGTCAGCGTTGAGGTAGCGGTGGGTCTGGCCCTGCAAAAGGTGGATGGTGCATATGGACTGGTGCTTATCTCTCGTGAAGACCCCAACCTGATGATCGCAGCCCGGCGCAGCAGTCCGCTCGTGATCGGCCTGGGAAACAATGAGTACTTTATCGCTTCAGATGCCACGCCT
>JAUVKN010000064.1 GCA_030596245.1 Bacteroidia bacterium
GGATGAATTCCCGGAACTGGTGGGAGCAGATCTTGTATCGAAGGCAAAAGCATTGTCAGCACACAGTTTTACAGTGGAGGAGTACCTGGTAAGTGCTTTTGAGGAGGGTAGGTTTGACCGGTCCATATTCAGTCAGGAAACTGTTCACCTGAAGCTTCATGGACACTGTCAGCAAAAGTCCATTGCCAGCACTCTGCCAACTATAAAAATGCTCTCAATACCAGAAAATTACAGTATAGAAGAAATACCTTCAGGATGCTGCGGGATGGCTGGATCATTTGGCTATGAGAAGGAGCATTATGATCTATCTATGAAAGTGGGTGAATTGGTGTTGTTCCCAGCTGTAAAGGAGGTTCAGGAGGGAACCCTCATTGTTGCTCCGGGTACAAGTTGCAGGCACCAGATTTATGATGGTACAGGTACCAGGGCTAAACACCCTGTAGAAATTTTATATAATGCTCTTGTTTAGAAATACTTAACTTAAACACGATGTTGAAAAAATTACCACTCTGGGCAAAGATTTTTATTGGTATGGGACTGGGGATCCTCTGGGGTTTTGTCTCTGTTTGGACCGGGTGGGAAACCTTTACAACCGACTGGGTAAAACCCTGGGGCACTATTTTTCTTAAGCTATTGAAAATGATAGCAGTACCTCTCATATTTGTCTCTCTTGTGAAGGGGATTTCAAGCCTGACTGATATTACCAAGCTCTCCAGGATCGGTTACAAAACCATAGTTATATATATTCTTACCACTGTATTCGCTACTACGGTGGGATTGACCCTGGTCAATATCCTGAAGCCGGGTGATGTGTTTCCCGATGAGAAGCAGGAGCAGTACCGGGAAAAATTTAGTGGTCAGATTGAAATTCGCCAGGAATCGGCCCGGGAAATTGAAAAGCAATCTCCGCTTTTTTTCTTTGAGGATATGGTCCCGGATAATATTTTTCGAGCGACAGGCGACAATTCAAAAATGCTTCAGATCATCTTCATTGCCATCCTCTTCAGCATAGCCCTGGTACTGGTACCCGGGGTACAGACACAGGCGGTCAAAGATTTCTTTAGCGGATTGAATGATGTGATTCTCAAGATTGTAGACATAATCATGCGGTTTGCACCCATTGGTGTGTTTGCACTGATGGCTGCATTGGTGGTGGATTACTCAGGCGATGCAGACATATTCACAGCCCTGGGTATGTATATGGTTACGGTCACCTTCGGACTTTTTATATTGATTCTGGGCCTTTATCCTTTGATGATACGTGTTTTTGCACGCATCAGGATAACCGATTTTTTAAAGGGCATTCTTCCTGCGCAGCTTGTTGCATTCACCACAAGCTCCAGCGCGGCTACCCTTCCGGTTACCCTGAAGCAGGTAACCAGTGAATTGAAGGTCTCTAAACCCATAGCCAATTTTGTCCTCCCGGTGGGAGTGACCATCAACATGGACGGAACCAGCTGTTACCAGGCTATTGCAGCAGTCTTCATTGCACAGGTATTTGGTATCGAACTCACGCTGACCCAGCAACTGATCATCGTACTTACAGCCACACTGGCATCAATTGGTTCACCCGGAATCCCCAGTGGCAGCATAGTGATGCTGATCATTGTGCTCAACTCTGTGGGACTTCCTGTGGAGGGACTTGCGCTGATCCTCGGAGTGGATCGTCCAATGGATATGCTTCGTACTGTGGTAAATATCACTGGCGACTCTACAGTTGCATCCATCGTTGCCCGTTCAGAAGGTGAATTAGAGTATACTAAGTCAAAATAAGCTAAATCACTATTATTCAAGAGGCAATAGATCTTTTTGTGAGGGTTTAACCTCTTCAGAATGCAATATCCTCTGTATCTCTGGTACCTACCGCACAAATATCTACTTCACAGGGGCAAAGGTATACATATGACAAATTGCATGAGAGAGCCATAAGTGAGCAATGGAGTAGGGGAGATTGAATTACGCTCGCGCATTGACTGCGTCGAGATCGTAATCAAAACCGGACTTTTGAGAGAATCCTAATGATTTACATATGTAACCAATATAATAAGAATTACAATTGTAAACAAGGACAAAAGAGCTAAAATTTTACAATAAGATACAAATCTCACGCTTTTTACTGGTTACAAATGTCAACGCAATTACCCCCTGTTTCAAATTGAAAGTTTACGAGTTTAAATCACTGAAAACCAGATTTATATAAGGTTTATTTGATATTTAGAGTCCTGATAACTTCATTAATTGAGCTAAAAATCGCTTTCAAATTATCAAAATATAGAATTAATTACTTATAATTCAGCTAAATACAGATTTTACCTAATGTTTTAATTTAATAATACCACTATTTCAGGATTTTCAGGTGTAATATGTAGGTATTACGTGGATTTAAAGGCTATTTACTAAGGGATATTGGGCCTGTTTCTACTATTTACAAGGTATTTTGAATTATAATTCATTTGTTTTATATACTACAAAGATGCATCGGTATACTGGTAACTTACATCTGGCTATATCAGTAGAAAAATAAGTAAATTATGTTATACTTATCCGTTATTCACAATTGTAAACAGTACTAGTTTCCATATGTAAACTAAATATATGTTACATTTGTAACTAAAGAATACAGGTATGAAAGAGCGCCTTGTTCAGCTACTTGATCTGGAGCGGTTATCCCCGTCGAAATTTGCAGATATTATCGGAGTGCAGCGAAGCAGTGTTTCGCACATCATATCGGGAAGGAACAAACCCAGCTTCGATTTTCTACAAAAGACTATGAAGGCTTTTCCCGGCTTAAATGCGGATTGGTTAATTCTTGGAGAAGGTACCATGTATGAAAAGATGGGAAGGGGTGTATCAGGTAACCTGTTTGACCCCGCCGTTGAACCTGCTGAAGCTTCTTTTCCTGGAGATATTCCCGAAGTAGATCGACTAACGGACCTGATGGATGATTCTAAACCGACTGGTCAGGAGTCTGCATTGGGTGAGAGTAGTGATCAGGTTCAGGCTCCATCAGAAGCTGAGGATACGTACAAAGACGTGGTACAGGCCTCAGGCCGAAAGATAGTTCAGGTGATGGTTTTCTATGAGGATGATACGTTCAGGTCATTTGGGCCATCTCAATAGAAAACTGTGTATATTTGCTGGCAAAAATTGAATGTACAGAAACCTGATCAGGCCCCTCTTATTCTTATTACCTCCAGAGTCCATTCATCGCTTGCTGGTATTATTTCTTCGCTTCATTTTCAAGGTTCCGGGTGTTCACGGGTTGTGCAAGCGTATCTATCATGTGGATCACAAAGTACTTAAAACCGATTTTCTGGGCATGAGATTTGACAATCCTGTGGGATTGGCCGCTGGATTTGACAAAAATGCAGAGGTGTACAGGGAATTTTACGCTTTTGGATTCTCCTTTATTGAGGTAGGTACAGTAACCCCGCTGGGTCAGCCTGGTAATACGCGTCCACGGAGTTTCAGGATCCCGAAGGACAGAGGTCTGATCAATAGAATGGGTTTTAATAACAAAGGTGCTGAGGCTGCCGCAAGGAAATTGAGCCACACAAGACCAAAAGGACTCATTTTGGGCGGAAACATCGGGAAGAATACCCTGACCCCCAATGATGCCGCTGTGGGTGACTATGAGGCTGTTTTCAAGACTATTTATGATTTAGTTGATTATTTTGTAGTGAATGTGAGTTGTCCCAACATCACCGATCTGCACAAACTGCAGGACAAGGAATCGCTTAAATTGATCTTGGGCAGGATCCTGGAGATAAGGAATGGGTATTCTGAAAGCAAACCCGTGTTATTGAAGATCTCTCCAGATTTAAATTTGAAACAGCTGGATGAAACCCTGGAGATCGTTTCGAAAATGAAATTGGATGGGATTGTAGCCACCAATACAACCATTACCCGGGATGCACTTAAGACCACATCTCAAGAGATAGCGGCCATAGGAAATGGAGGAATGAGTGGATCACCCATCACTGCCAGGAGCCTGGAGGTGGTCAGGTACATCCATGAAAAAACAGATGGAAGGCTTCCCATCATTGCCGTAGGCGGAATCATGAGTGTTCAGGATGCCATGAACATGTTCGAGGCTGGGGCAACTCTCATCCAGCTCTATACGGGATTTATTTACGAAGGTCCCGGACTTGCCAAACGAATCAACAGGGAGCTGATAAAGAGACGTAGTTAGCGAGCGCAAAAGAATTAACAAATAAAATGATCGGTGATTGGCTTCCGCCGAGCTTCGGTTCCTCGCAGCAAGCTGCGAGGAGAGTCGATCATTTGCGATTAAAATAATTCTAGCTTTCCAGGCTTCACCGGCCAATCTATCATACGCTCTGGAATTTGTTTTCTGGGCACAGGAAGCTTGTAGAATTCAACCTCCGGTCGTATGGATTTCTTCTTTGCCGGAGCAATCCCTGTGATCTCTTCGAGGGCTTTTGCCAATAATGGATCATTATGATTTCCGAATGGTTCTGCATAAAGCAGCTTATCATCCACGATGTAATCGGGCAAAATACCATTAACAAAATCCGTATAACCATCAGCATTTGAATATTTCAGGACAATGGGTTGCATGGCCCAGTTGTGCCTTTTTGGATCAGCCCAATCATCGATGGTTACAGAACCATAACATTTTCCATAGGTAGTGGTACCTATCTGCACAACATCAATATAAGGATACAATCCCACCATCAGCGATTCACTGGCTGAGGCCGTATTCGCAGTGGTCAGAAAATATACCTTTGAAAGGTTCAGGTTGAATTCGCTGGTGGGCAATTTGATTACCAGTTGTTCAGAATCCTCTCCATCGGGTTGGCCATCTTTATCCATGTCATACCCTTTCCAGAACTGGTTATATCCTTCATTCCATACCAGGTTCACATAAACATCATTGTTTTGCATGGCTGTAACCGATCCGAGTGTACTGGCGATATATGCCGAAAGGTCCAGGCTACCTCCACCATTGTACCGAAGGTCAACCACAACATCTGAAACACCCTGTGTCTTGAAATCACCAAAGACGATATTCAATTCCTGTAGCCATTCATCATTCTGTCCTGCAGTGAATTGTGTATAGACTAAATAACCTATTTTTTGTCCCTGGTAGTCAATCACCTCACTATGAACAATTGGATTTTGATTCAATTCAATGGCGGTGAGGGTGATCTTTCTTCCATCCGGGATAATCTGTGAACCATCCCAGTCTGCAAATTCAAGTGTGGCAGTACTCTGGTAGTAAAGGGAATAGTAATTGGCAGTATCAAGCGATTGACCATCAATGGCATAAATAATATCCCCCCTCTCAATACCAGAGTCAGCTGCCGGCGAATCGGGTGTTACATATTCCACGATTGTGATCACTTCATTGTTGTCGATCAATCCAGGATTTGCCGATATACCTGTAGCAAGTTGTACACCATCGAACATGGCCACCAGCGTTTCATAATCATCAACAATCCATGAATCGCGGTCCTCCTGATAGAGCAGTTTGTAAAAATACGCTCTGGAATCAGGTTCTTTATTGGGACTCAGATTCGGAAGGAACTGCTCCCAGAGGTACACGTCGTGCATCCCTTCATGAATCCAATTATTCAGGATGAGGGTCTCTTTGGGGAGGTCCGGATCCGGAACAGGATCCTTTTGGCAAGATGAGAATAAGATCAGTGTTCCCGCAAATAAGAGCGATGTAACTGTTAGTTTATGATGATTTATCATGTTTATTTTTTCAAATTTAGTATTATCTCCAGAGTTTATTTATTATGAACTCATAAATTGTTGCTTTATTATAACAAGTGAACAAACTAATTGGTTGCCCGTCCTCTTATAAATAGTTCTAATGAGTGTTTAAGGAATCATCATTAAAAAAAATCTGAATGTACACCCCGGCTGCAATGTTATTTCTTTCTATTCTGGTATGGGAGATCCCTGGTTTTTCGCAGGAGGAAGCAGTTGTTGATGACCTGCATCCGGCATTTGCTGAAAGAGTTGCCGAAAGGGAAGAGATGGTGAAAGAAGGTATTGAGAATTACCCCTATCAACCGGTCACGGATCCCCTTGTTTTAAAAGCCATGAGGCGTGTACCAAGGCATGTTTTTGTTCCTGAGGAATACCGCCGTGAAGCTTACCGGAACAGTCCACTGGTCATAGGATATAACCAGACCATTTCCCAGCCTTTTATTGTGGCCCATATGACAGAAATGCTGGAGCTTCAACCACATCACAGGGTGCTGGAAATTGGCACAGGTTCAGGTTACCAGGCAGCAGTACTTGGGGAGTTGTGCAACCAGGTGCACACCATTGAGATCATTCCTCCCCTTGGGCTGCAGGCTGAAGCACTATTGAAAAAATTGGGATATTCCAATATCCGTGTGCGGATTGGGGACGGGTATGAGGGTTGGCCGGAAATGGCCCCTTTCGACAGAATTATTGTCACCTGTGCACCAGATGATATTCCACCGCCTCTGTTGGATCAGCTTGCCGGTGGTGGACGCATTGTGATCCCGGTGGGAAAACCTTACCAGACCCAGTACATGGTAGTGGTTACGAAGGACAGGAAAGGCCATCTTTCTAAAAAGCGTCAATACCCGGTACGTTTTGTACCCATGACCGGCAAGGCCTCACATTAATTTCCGGTTTATACAGATTCTGGAAACTTAAATGCATCTCTTCTCGTTAAAGGGTTCATATAAGTAATTTGTATGGATCCATATTTTAAGAAAGAAATCAACATTTTAATCATTGATGATAACAATGCTCCGTTTATTCTTTCGCTTATCAGAAGTTTTTCGGGATATAAGAATTTAAACCTGGACGTACTGGTTATTTCTCATGAAAAACCACATCTTTTCAGATACTCCAGATACATCAGGCATCTTTATTACAAAAAGGGAAATATTCAAGAGCAATTTGAAGAGGGTGTCAGGGAGACGATCGAGCAATCTGCTGCGCACTTGATCATCCCTACCCGTGAATGGATCTCGCGGTTAATAGCGGAACATCATCATTGGTTGAACGACATTGTGAGAATCCACCCGGTTTCTGATGTGGATACCATTGAACTTACTTTTGATAAATGGAAACTGAACCAATGGTTGAAAGCGAATCAATTTCCTTGTTAAATGGCCTTACCGGTTTCAAAGAAACTTTTGGACGAGTTCGAACCTGACGAATTTCCATTTCCGGCCTTGTTAAAGCCACTGGAAGGAGCAGGGGGGATTGGAATCAAATTGGTGGACGATGCCAAAGAAATGATCCAGGTTCTTTCCCGGGACGAAAATTACTTAAACGGCTTTTTCATTCAGGAATACATTCAGGGGTATGACATTGATATGAGCCTCTTTTCAATGGATGGAAAAATTCTTTTTCATACCATTCAGAGAGGAATGATGGGGGGCTCATTTGAATTTCCTAAAGGGATTGAGTTCATTAAGAATGGTGAACTGTTCGACCTGGTAACTGATATTATTGAGAAGCTTCGGTTTACCGGGATTGCGCACCTTGACTTCAGGTATGATTCAACAAGAAAAGTATATATCCTTATAGATTTCAATGCAAGATACTGGAGCTCTCTTCAGGGATCCAGATTGATGGGAGTGAACTTTCCAGTACTTGCCACCGCTTACACTTTTGATATCCCATTCGAATATCCGGATTATTCGACCGGATATTTTTATTATGGTACTGCTGCAATCAAACGGGTTCTGAAGAATTTCAGTTCTGAATCAAAATATCCTGTTCAAATAAGGAACACACAGATCTACTCAATAGCCAGAGATCCTCTTCCAGAGATTCTTTACCTGATAAAACGTCTGGTTAAAATTAATTCTTGATCAATTTTCCAACATACGACTTACCATTGATAGATACCATGTAGAAATATAGGTTGGAAGGCAGATCCGAAATATCCAACTTCAGGGTTTCACTGTTTTTTCTTCGAACTATCTTTAGTACAGTTCCGGTGATATCATAAAGTTTCAGCACCACATCCCCTTTCAGACTGAACTCAAAATATACCATCTCATCAGCTGGGATGGGATATACTTTCTCAACCAGGTTTCCTGTCGTATGAATACTTGTAGGATCGAGAACCTCAATATTGAATTCCTGATTCACTTCATCTGTGCCATCACTCACATGGATAGTTATTGCATGACTTCCCACATCTGACAGGGAGGGTGTTCCACTCAAACTGGCACTGTTGGTGGCAGGGGTAAGCGTCAGCCAATCCGGTAATTCATTGGTTGTAAAAGTCAGCACATCCCCGGTATCCACATCATATGCTGTAATTTGATAGTGATACTCCTGATCGGGCCACACATCAGATTCTGATGGAAAAGATGTAATTACTGGCAGGTCATTGACATTGATCACGGTAATCTGGAATTGGTGATCATAATGTCCCTTCCCATCTGACACACGAATTTTCACATCATGTATACCCACATCCTCATTTGCAGGAGTCCCGCTAATAATGAATTTGGATACATTGAAGGTGAGCCAGCCTGGTAACATTACAGCGGTATATGTTAGATCGTCTCCATCAGGATCGTGGGCCAGGAAATTATAGCCATAAATGGCATCTTGGTAAACTGTTAATATTGGACTGGAGAGAAATTCTGGCAGATCATTCACGTCAATCACTGTTAGTTGGAATCCCTGTATCGTCTCTATGACCCCATCCGTAATACGCACTGTGATATCATAAATTCCGATATCTTCCTGGACGGGCACTCCACTCAGGGTATTCGAAACACTATCGAAAGTGAGCCAATCAGGCTTTACTGGTACTGTGAAGATCAGTGTGTCATTATCCGGATCTGTAGCAGTAATCAGATAGCTATATAGTGACCCCTGATCTACTTCAGTGGCCGGCTCCGAAATAAATACCGGAGGATTGTTGATATTGATTACAGTGATCTGGTAAGCTTGTTCATCGGTTTCACTTCCATCTGAAACCCTGATGGTTACATCATGGATCCCCACGTCTATATTGGCCGGGATTCCTATGAGTGTCCAAGTAGAATCCTCGAACGCAAGCCAATCAGGTTTTTGTACTATCTCAATGTTTAACTGATCATTATCAGGATCATCCGCCAATACAATATAGCTATAGTTCTCATTCCTGTTGACTTCCAGCACCGGGACTGAAAAAATAACCGGTGGCTCATTTACATTTTCAATATGAAGTGAATAGGATTGTTCCACATTGTAAAGACCATCGTAGGCATTGATAGTGACCTGGTGGTTCCCGGTATCAGCATTTAGCGGGATTCCTGATAAAGAACCTGTGGCCGGATCATATATCAACCATGAAGGTTTCTGGATGATGGTAAAGACCAGACTATCCGCATCAGGATCTGATGCATCAAAAATGTAGGTGTATTCCTGGTCCTGAACGCCCTCGGTTAGAGGTGTTGTAATGAAGATTGGGGGATCCAGGTGGTTGCTTCCCATGGCTACCAGCTCTGCCAGACAGATTTCTTGGGAATCAGAAAGTTGCAGTCGGATATACCTCCCTCTCCTGTTCACATTAAACATCACCATAGGCTCAGGATACCGGTCCTCATACACCGCCCAAACTCCTGGTTGGTTGATGGTTGACTGAAAATCATAAGATTCAAAGGGCTCCTCACTGATAAACACATTGAACCTGGCCATCCTGTCTTTGCAACACAGGTCAGTGCGATTCCAGACTTCTATGTAATTGATGTTAAATACCTCTTCAAGATCAACTTCCCACCAGGCATTCAATTCGTAGGCAGTGTGCGTAACCGATCCATTTGAAAATGCTCCATTGGTATCACCATCGATTGCCAGTCGGGCCTCTCCTCCATACACAGTTGATGATTGGCTGGCAGTTTTGTACCTTGAAACATTAGAAAGGAAGTCGTCCGAAAAAGTTTTAACGGTTGTTTCATTGGAATATACCGATTCTCCAAAATCATTCAACGCTTTGATCCTGTAATGGTAACTGGTATTGGCAGAGAGCCCTGCATTGATGTATTCTGAAGAATTACTGGTCACAGAAGCAACATATTGAAATGATCCTCCATCCATTTTTCTTTCAACCACAAAGCTTGTTTCATCAGTGGATATATCATCCCAGGTCAACCTTGCGGCTACCGCGGATAGTGCTGTTGAGCCAAGATTTGCGGGTTGTTCCGGCAATTCAGGTATGGGCTGACCCACAAATCCGGCATTGTAGTTCTGCTCTACCTGTTCAGCTGAAAAGGCCGTATTATAGATAGCTGTCAGAAATAGTTTCCCGGTCCATGCATTTTCAAATCCCAGGCTATTGCATAGTGAGAGTTTGAAAGTGTTCTCATTCCATGAAGAAAAATCACCGGTTCTGATGCCGGTTCCTGCCTCTTCTCCATCGATGTAAAAGGTCTCAACGCCATCAGTGCCCCTGGTATACACCAGGTGTTGCAAGGCTATGGAGCTAAACTTGTTATCTGTTGCCAGGGCAGGGGATCCGTCCGGAATAGATGTCGAAGTCTGCAGGTTTCTGGTAAAGAAGTACCTGGCAGTATCGGTGTATTCAAACCCCTGTGAAAGGGTAATTCCTGTTCCCAACGGGTCTGTGATACATACGATGTGAGCCGGTCCGTCTTGCTCGATGTTTCCGGTTCTGATCCAGGCTTCCAGCGTAATGGCATTGGACGCCATGCAGGAATCGATGACCTTCATGTTCATATGGGACGGGACCAGGATAGCCTCATGGGTAATTTCCAATCCCTTCTCTGAATCCCAGGTTACATTCCCTTCATCATTGATAAAGAGGTTGATGGGATGTCCCACTCCGGATACATCATGAATCAGGTTTCCTTCTGCCTCGGTAAATTCATAGAGCGCCACAAGCCCGTTTTTTATGCGGGTATCACTCTCTCTGGCATTGATTTCCAAATACTGGGTATCGGTACCAAATGAATTCTCTGCGAGTATGGTAGCATAATAGATTCCGGCTATAGCAGGAGTCCAGGTAAGGAGTCCGGAAGTCCAATCAATGACCATCCCTTCCGGAGCCTCCAGAAAACTGAATGCTGGCGCAGGATTACCATCTGAGATTACCTGGTAGCCGTACATATCACCTATACTTAAGTAAGGATTGGGCAGTGACGTGATGTACGGTTTCTGGTTGGGTCGTGGCAATACTTCCCTGAGTACCTTGAACCAGCGCACGGCCATCTTCTCATGCCCTCCCACAAAAGGATGCAGATTGTCATACATCTCTCCACCGGATGTATTGAGCCTGTAATCAATATCGGTCTCAAACTCCATGTCGATGACTACAATATCGTCGCCATCATTCATGACCCGGTCCAGGGCCATTTTTTCGATATTTTGATTGAATTGTGTGGTTAACTGGCTGTATGTGCTCCGGTTGATGATTTTAGCAAGGATCACTTTTATGTGATGACCGTAATTGTTTTCATACCTGTCAATCTCATCCAGGATTCCTTCCACATCCGAAGGGTCTGGATCCAGTCCGTTGGTTCCAATGTGCAAGATGACCACATCAGCCGGGTTGTACCACAACCAGTTGAAAACATTGTCCTCAATCTGATCATCCCTCCACCCAGGATAACCTTCATTATCAGGATCAAATGCTGGTACTGCATCGGCCCCGGTGGAACGGGTACCTACAAAATCGATGTCATATCCCGCTTCGGTCAGCATCAGCCAAAGGGATTGCCGGTATCCTGTTATCAATCCTTCCGGCCGGGTTTCAGGATGATAATTCCCATACGTGATGGAGTTACCCAGGGGCATGATTCGGATAGGATCCTGGGAAATGGCCCTCCCCGGATTCAGGAAAAGCCCTGATAACATAAAAAGTGAAAGGATCGAAATGCGTATAGTCAGGGCAGGATGTCTCATGGCATGAAGAATTTTCATAGTTACACACAATACTCAAAATTAACTCAAACATATTGAAAATGAATCTCTTGTTTGATCAACCCTAGTTTTTATTTGAGTACCATATGTGTGATATGGACAAAATTTCCGTTCAATGATTACAAGAAGATCATGGCAATGATTAAGTGCTTATAATGAAGGATGAATAGCTAAAAATTAACCATAAATATCTGGCATTACCAGAAAATGGTCTATATTAAAAACCAATCATGGTAAAATCTGTTAATTCCTAATTAGATTAGTGATGTGATCAATTGTATAAAATTCTTCCATGACCCATAAGTTGCTTATTCTTTCCGATTCACACCTTTTCGGATCCCGCTATCAGGAGTTATTTGGCGTGAATACATACCAAACCCTCCATAAATTATCAACCCATATCGGGGATGCAGGGGGATCATACGACCTCGCTGTGGCATCGGGAGATCTGTCTGAAGATGGACTGTCTGGTGCCTATGAGGAATTTCATGACCTGACCCAGGGACTGGCATCCTCATTTGTCTGGATGAAAGGCAACCATGATCAATTCGACAATGTATCCGTTGAACTTACCAAGAAATATATCCATCCAGAGTGGCACCTGGATCCATGGAGCCTCATTTTCCTTGACACTACCCTGAAAGGAAGGGATGAAGGTGAGTTGGGTGAAAGTGAGTTGCTTCGCCTTGAGGAATTTATGGAAAAGTATAGTGATAAGCATCTGTTAATTTTCATGCATCACCAACCCATTGAAGTAGGTTCTGAATTCATCGATGAACTTGGTTTGCTTAATCATCAGGAGTTTTGGGAGTTAGTACTCCGTTATCAGAATTTACGGGGCGTCATATTCGGACATGTACACCAGGAGTATGACAGCAATGTTGGAGAAGTCAGGTTGTTATCCACCCCCTCCACAGCCATGCAATTCAAGCCTTTTTCCAGGGAGTTGGACTTCGATTTATCAACACTCGGATACAGAAACCTTACCCTGAATCCCAATGGATCCATGGAAACGAAGATCCACAGGATTGTTGCGGTAAATTAAGCATCAGGAATCCTGCATTGATCACAATTTTACTGAGCTTGGTCAAACATGCTATGGTGGTTATTTAATGATCATCTGGCTCTATTCCAGTCTCATCATTGAAAGCCCTCACCTGATCAAAATCTGGATCGGATAAACCCTTGAGTTAGTAACTTTATCTTGGTTTACTATGTTTAAATGAGAAAGAGAATTAGGTGAGCATACTCATGGGACGATATTGCAGATTTCTTCACATTGTAGCTTTCATTTGTTTATTACCTGGCGCATACTCACAGGTATATATCAATGAATTCCAGGCTTATAATGCCTCAAGTTACCTGGAGAGGGGATCAGGTAACTTTCCCGACTGGATCGAGTTGTACAATGGGGGAGCAGATCCCGTGAACCTGTCGGGATATTATATCACCGATGACAGGAATATTCCAGACATGTGGAAATTGCCTTCAGAGACGATTTATCCTGGCAGCTATCTGATGATATATGCAGATAAAATTGCCTATAAGACACATACGAATTTCTCCTTAGATGGCAAAGGAGAGCAGATCCTGTTATTTACTCCAGGTTTGTTGCTTGAGGACTCCGTAAGTTATGGGGTCCAGTACCCGGATATCTCTTATGGCAGGTATCCAGATGGATCTCAAAACTGGTACTTTTTTGAAGATTTTTCTCCAGAAATGGAGAACAGTTCCAACCATCTTCCTCTGGCGATCTTTGCGAACAAGGCTCAGTTTTCCCTGGAGGGGGGATTCTATGCCGGGAGTCAGTCCATCTCAATATCTACAGCTTTGCCAGCAGCAGTGATCAGATATACCCTGGATGGATCGGTTCCAACCCCTGTCTCAAACATTTACACAGGTTCCATATCGATTAACTCGACCACTGTAATCAGAGCAAAAGTATTTGAGAATGGCATTTTCTCCAGTCCGACTGTCACCCAAACATATATTCTGGACAAGGATATTACCCTGCCTGTTATATCAATCTCAACCGATGGGGACTATTTATGGGATGATCGGATAGGAATTTATGTGGAAGGCACCAACGGCATTACTGGAAATTGTTCGGATGTCCCGGTCAACTATAACCAGGACTGGGAACGGCCCGTCAACATCGAGTATTATGATCAAAACGGGAATCCGGGATTTAACCAGATGGCCGGAACAAAAATATTCGGGTCCTGTTCCAGGACTGCCGACCAAAAGTCACTTTCCCTGTTTGCCAGGGGAAAGTACGGGAAACAGGAGTTTGAATACAAATTATTCAAGGACAAGGAGATAGATGAATTCAAATCCTTTCTTATCCGGAATTCCGGAAATGACGGTCTCCACACCATGCTCAGGGATGGCATGATGCAAACCCTGGTTAAAGATCGGATGGATGTTGATTATATGGAGTACCAGCCGGCGATCATCTATCTGAATGGTGTGTACTGGGGGATTCTGAATATCCGGGAGAAGATCAATGAAGATTACCTTGAGGCAAACCATGGGGTTGATTCTGATAGTGTTGATATAATTCTGAATAATTACACTGTAATCGAAGGGGAGTATACCCATTATCAAAACTTGAAATATTTTGTGCGAAACAATGATATGTCAGATCCGGATAATTATGCTTATGTAAGGACCCAGATGGATATCAGCCAGTTTCTGAACTACTATATAGCACAGATCTACTTTTACAACCAGGACTGGCCTCAGGGAAACGTTAAATGCTGGCGCCCTCAAACTCCCGATGGACGCTGGAGATGGCTCCTGTATGATACAGATTTTGGTTTCGATTTTATGAAGCGTACTGATAATATGGTGGAATGGGCTACTTCAGGCACGGAGTATTCCACCGAAATGTTCCGGGAGCTGGCGCAAAATGATGATTTCCACAACATATTTTTACAAAGGTTCTGCAGTCATATGAACACCTCCTTTCAACCCGGTCGGGTCATAGGTATTATAGATTCTCTTGCAGGAAATATTGAAGCTGAGATGCCCTATCAGATAGACCTTTGGAACTGGCCAAGGAGCATGATCAGCTGGTATGATCAGTTGGAAAAGATGAGAAACTTTGCAACGACCCGTTTACCCGTTTTAACCAACAACCTGAAAGTGCGGTTTAACCTCGAAGGAACATTTGAATTAACCACAAATGTTTCAAATCCTGAATATGGGAGCATCCAGATCTGCGGAGTAGAGATGCCTGGATCTATAACAGGCTCATACTTTAAGAATTTGCCCATTACTTTAAAGGCTGTACCATCAGAGGGTTATATATTTTATGGCTGGGATGGTGCGTCAAGCTCCGGGAACAATGAAATAGAGCTGATCCT
>JAUVKN010000192.1 GCA_030596245.1 Bacteroidia bacterium
AGGAGGCTGTCAGGAATAGCTTCTTGTAGTTCTTGGTTTGTGATTCCTGATTGATGTGATGAAATGGAAGCCACGGGTGACTTATTGATTATAAAGGTTCACCAACTATAATTCCCGTATTTTGATATTCCTGAACCAGACAGGATATCCGTGATCCTGAAGGCCGATATAACCCTCTTTGGAGACACCTTCTAAAACCAGGGAATTTTTTGAATTTGCTATTGGCAATTAGTTCATCCCACTCAGGAGTCCACAATTAATACTCAACAACCTTTACCCCGTTCTGAGTGTGAGTGACCAACCCGTTTTGCACAAGAATTACAATGGTATTCCACTGGCCGGCAGGATTAACAGTTTTTGGATCTGCTGCAATCATATCATACAGTGAACCTGCAAGGTGGCTCGCTACTTTATTGTCGGTGGCGTCCACATTGTCGAGCACCTGAACCTCCGGTGCTGCATAATAGATTGGTTTACCAGGCACTTCTCTTACATTAAAGAAGATACCGGAGTTTGCCATCTTACTGGCTTTCCAGTCTATCGACAGTTCAAAGTTTTTAAATTTTTTATCGCCGAATAGGATATCTCCGTTTGCACCTGAACCGGGTTTTTTACCCTCACCGGTAAAAACCTTCATGGCATTATCTTCAATCTTCCAGTTTTTCGGCATTTCAGTTCCGTTACATTGCCTCCATCCTGAAAAATCGGTTCCGTTGAACAGGAGTACCCAACCATTTTTTTTCTCTTTTTTGGTGAGTTTGTTTACACCCTGACCAAAGGCCGGGAGCATCATAAGCATTGCTGCTGCACATGTTAATGATACAATGATGTTTCTTTTCATACGATGAATTTTAGTATAAAGATTTGAAGAAAATTAGTCAAAAAATTTCATTCCTCAATTCTTCGTTCTATTGCATTGCTTTGTTTTTCATTCCCAGTCCATCATAGCAGATTTCTAATGAAGGAAATATTCTTAAATCATCCTGATATTCCAGGAAGATGGAAATACTGATGTTTAAAGCGGACCCTATCACATATCCGCAATTTAATGCTGATATTTAGACAACAAAACAAACAATCCTGAAAACACATATCTAATGGGAATTACTATGCAAACTGGAATTACAAAAGTGGCAGTTTTGGATTGGTGGAAGGAGACGGAACACCAAAGAAGGAGTTAATACGTATTGTTTCCGGGAAATAATCAGCCCGAACTTGATTTTTTTAAATAAGGCGGGTGGAAAACTAAGGCATTTACTGCGACTAAGGGTACAAAAGGAGATTGTTGTGTGTATTGTTCCTATGGTTCTGAAAGGTGCCCTCCTGAACAATTAAACAGCAAGTGTTGTTAAATCATTGTGATAAAATACGATTATATCGTTTAATTTGTACTTTGTGAGCGATAAATGAATGTTTAGGAAGGTCTTACATATCATCACTGCAGGGTTGATCCTTATCTCTATCACGGGATTTACGATCAATATGCACTATTGTCATGATCAATTAATAGATATTGCTCTCTTCTCCCCGGCTCAGAGTTGTTGTGCTACAGGCGATGAAGGATCTTGCCATGCAGAGGGTGATATAACCAAAATGAACCATTGTAAAGATGAGTCTCTTGAGGTGGGATCCACAGATGATTATGTGGCCACCTCTTTTACATTTAGTTTTGAGAATGACCTCAGCATCGATTTACTGATTTCAGCCACCATACTTTATAATTTTCAGGGTCCTGACAATATCCGTGCTCAGGAGCCACCCTGGCATAAGGAACCATCACCCTATCAAGAGGTGGTTCTCTCTCAAATCCAGTCTTTTCTGATTTAGCATTTCCAAGAGAATTATTGAGGCATTGCACAATTGTGTGATGTGTCGGCATTGCATATGATGCAATTGAATAATTGATCCGTTAGCATTTAATTTTCTTGAGTCATGTTAAATAAAATAATCAGGTTCTTCCTCGAGAACAAACTGGTGACCATTTTAGTGCTGCTGATATTTATCGGTTGGGGTGTGGTTACAGCTCCCTTTGATTGGGAAACCGGAATTTTCCCAAGGGATCCGGTTCCGGTGGATGCCATTCCGGATATCGGAGAGAACCAACAAATTGTATATACCGAGTGGCCGGGCCGGTCACCCCAGGATATAGAAGATCAGATATCTTATCCCCTGACAACTTCATTACTGGGCATACCAGGGGTAAAAGCCATTCGCAGTAACTCCATATTCGGAGTATCAAGCATCTATATCATTTTCGAAGAGGAGGTGGAATTCTATTGGAGTCGGACAAGAATCTTGGAGAAGTTGAATTCACTACCAACAGGAACGCTTCCTGATGATGTAACTCCTGCCCTGGGTCCTGATGCTACGGCCCTCGGACAAATCTATTGGTATACCCTGGAGGGACGCGACAATGACGGGAATCCATCCGGAGGTTGGGACCCTCAGGAGTTACGTACGATCCAGGATTTTTATGTGCGGTATTCATTAACCTCAGCCCAGGGGGTAGCGGAGGTGGCAAGTATCGGTGGATTTTTGAAAGAATATCAGGTGGATATTGATCCAAACGCCATGAGGGCTCATGGTGTAAATGTAACCCAGATCATGGCAGCAGTCAGGAATAGCAACAGGGACATTGGTGCGCGTACCATTGAATTTAACCGGGTCGAATACCTGGTCCGTGCACTGGGGTATATCAAAAGCCTTGAGGATCTCGAAAAAAGTGTAGTAGCTGTTAGAAACAATGTCCCTATCCGGCTCAAAGATGTGGCGAGGGTAAATTATGGACCTGCCACCCGTCGGGGAGGATTGGACAAGGGTGGTTCCGAAGCGGTCGGGGGAGTAGTAGTAGCAAGGTATGGCGCCAATCCGCTTCACACCATAGATAATTTAAAAACAAAAATTGACGAAATTTCTCCCGGACTTCCTTCAAAAATCCTTGATGATGGTACGGTATCCAAGGTGACCATCGTTCCGTTTTATGACCGTACCGGATTGATCAAGGAGACGTTGGGCACCCTGGAAGAGGCCATCTCTCTGGAATTGCTGATAAGCATCCTTGTGGTAATTGTGCTAATGTTGAATCTAAGGGCATCCTTCCTTATTTCCAGCCTCTTACCCATAGGGGTATTGATCACATTTATTACCATGCGCAAATTTGGAGTGGATGCTAATGTTGTAGCGCTATCCGGGATTGCCATATCCATTGGAGTAATGGTAGATGTGGGGGTGGTCTTTACAGAAAACATTATACGACATCTGGAGGATCCGAAAAATATAGCTGCCCGTGGGAAGAGACTGTTAAATGTGGTGTATGGTGCCACCACTGAAGTGGCCGGGGCAGTGATCACAGCAATCTCTACCACCATTGTAAGCTTTCTGCCTGTTTTCGCCATGGAGGCTGCTGAGGGTAAATTGTTTAAACCGCTTGCGTTTACCAAGACCTTCACCATGCTATCGGCCCTGATCATTGGATTGATCATTATCCCGACCCTTGCACACATGGTTTTTTCCATCCGGCTGGACAAAAACAGGTATAAGAAAATCTTAAACATGGTGATGGCGGTTGCAGGCCTGGTTATTACAATTGTGACCGGGTATTATATCGCATTCGCCCTAACGGTTTATGGTATGAATGCCTATTTTAGTGACAGGTGGCCCGAGTCCAGAAAGTCGTGGGTGAACATCATCAATATCGCTATTACTGGCGTCATTATTGTTTTCTTTCTTGCCAAAGCCTGGATGCCGCTGGGAGCCCAAAACTCTACATTTGTCAATTTCCTGTTTGTGATTGCCATTGTGGTGGGAGTGTTAGGTACACTCTCCACAGTGGTGGTTTTTTATTCCCGAATATTGAGGTGGGCTTTAAACAACAGGTGGAAATTTCTGGCAGCTCCTATTCTGATTGTACTATTTGGGATTACAGCGTGGCAGGGATTCAATACGATCTTTGGATTTATGCCACGTTTTGTAAAACAATCCGGAATCTATCAAAAAATGGATGCCTCATTGCCCGGAATGGGAAAAGAATTTATGCCTTCCCTGGATGAAGGGTCATTCCTTCTGATGCCAACAACCATGCCACATTCCGGGATTCAGGAAAACTTGGAGGTGATCCGGATCCTGGATAAAAGGGTCAATGCGATTCCCGAGGTGGAGAACGTAGTAGGTAAATGGGGGCGTGTTAATTCGGCTCTGGATCCCGCACCAACCTCCATGTATGAAAATGTGATCAATTACAAACCGGAATACATCCTCAATGAAAAGGGTCACCGCATGCGGTTTAAGGTGGATAAACAGGGGGCCTACGAATTGGCAGATGGCAATACTTACGATCCGGCTGAGCAGGAATTTATGCTCATCGAAAAGGAGACCCTTATTGAGGACAAAAATGGTGAGTACTTCCGGCAGTGGCGGGAGGAGATCAAATCACCCAATGATATCTGGGATGAGATTATTCGGCAGGCCACCATACCAGGTCTTACATCAGCCCCAAAATTGCAGCCCATTTCAACCAGGCTGGTGATGCTGCAAACCGGGATGCGTGCCCCCATGGGGATAAAAGTTTTTGGCCCTGACCTGGAGAGTATTGAAAGGGTTGGGCTCGAACTGGAACAGTACCTGAGAGAGGTTGAGGGGGTTTCGCCCATGTCCGTATTTGCTGACAGGGTAGTGGGGAAGCCTTATCTTGAAATGGAAATCGACCGTGACGCCATTGCCCGGTATGGTCTGAGTGTCCAACACCTTCAAAACATACTGAGTGGCGCTGTGGGAGGTATGAAATTAACAACCACGGTGGAAGGGAGGGAACGCTTCCCGGTGCGTATGAGATATGCACGTGAGTACAGGGATAGTCCGGAAGATCTCAAAAACATCCTTATTCATACTCCGGCAGGAGCCCAGATTCCCCTTGGAGATTTGGTGACCATTGATTATGTGCGCGGACCGCAAATGATCAAAAGTGAGAATACCTTTCTGGTTGCCTATGTGATCTTTGACAAAAAGGAAGGGTACGCAGAAGTCGATGTGGTTGAAAATGCGCAGGATCATCTGAACAGTTTGATGGAATCGGGTCTGTTTGAGTTACCGGCAGGTGTTAGCTATGTTTTTACAGGAAACTATGAAAACCAGATCCGAGCCACCAAACGACTCATGATCGTGGTGCCCATATCACTTATTATCATCTTTCTGATTCTCTATTTCCAGTTCAGGTCGGTTATATCAACCTCACTGATCTTTACGGGAATTATCGTCGCCGTTTCAGGTGGATTTATCATGTTATGGCTTTACGGGCAACCATGGTTTATGAATGGCAATCTGGCGGGCATTGGCCTGAGAGATCTGTTCCAGGTGCATGCGATAAACATCAGTGTAGCCGTTTGGGTAGGTTTTATTGCCCTGTTTGGCATTGCCACCGATGACGGGGTACTTATCAGCACATACATCAAACAGTTAATGGAAAAAAGTAATCCAGAAACGGTGGATGAGATCCGGTCAGTTATTTTGGAGGCCGGCTCAAAAAGGGTGCGTCCGGCCATGATGACCACCGCTACTACCATTATTGCTTTACTTCCTGTACTGACTTCTACCGGGAAGGGGTCGGATATCATGGTACCGATGGCCATCCCATTGTTTGGAGGAATGGCCATTGAGGTACTTACCATGTTCGTTGTGCCTGTGGTCTATAGTATGTGGCAGGAGCGGAGAATCAAACGGGAATTAAAAAACCTAACAGCATAAAATCATGAAGAGATACAAATATATTATTGGAGCCTGTTTAATGCTGTTTTTTACCACAGCCTCAGCCCAGGAGGAGCTTATGGGTTATCTGCAAACAGCCGCAGAAAACAATCCCGGATTAAAGGCCAGGTTTAATGAGTACATGGCCGCACTAGAAATTGCGCCTCAGGTGAGTTCCCTGCCCGATCCACAGATTGCTTTAGCTTATTTCATCAGGCCGGTGGAAACAAAGATAGGTCCTCAGCAATTCAAAATGTCAACCTCTCAGATGTTTCCATGGTTTGGAACATTAAAGGCAAAAGAGAATGTGGCCATTCAATCAGCCATGGCAAAGTACGAGGTATTCCTTGAAGCCAAATCGAAGCTGTTCCACGAAGTAAGATCGATTTACTATAACCTCTATTTCAACCATAAGGCCATCGAAATAACCAGGGACAACCTGACCATACTGGCAACCTTTCAGAAAATGGCCGCGATCAAAGTGGAAGCAGGAAAAGTCTCTGCCGTGGATGAGTACCGGATTCAAATGGAAATCGGGGACCTGGAGAATCAACTGGCTTTGCTGGTGGATGAACAACATCTGCTTAAAGTGATGTTCAATAACCTCCTCAACGTGGACCCGGTTAACCAGGTGAATACTCCCGCTACTTTGTGGACAGCAGATATTGCTTTTGAAAAAGAGCAGGTACTGGACTCCATTCGTTCCAAAAATCACCAGATCCTTACCATCTCATTGCAGCAGGATGCGCTCAGCTACAGGAAGGAGCTGGCCCGGAAACTGGGCAAACCTGCTTTTTCTGTAGGGCTTGATTATATGATAATAGGGAAGGGACCCGATAATCTGTCAGGCACCGATGCAATGATGTTTCCGATGGTGGGCATCACCATCCCCCTGTACCGAAACAAATATGAAGCCATGGTGAACGAAGTGGTATATCTTCAGGAAGCCAGGGAGGCTGAGAAGTCGGACAAAATAAACCTGCTGGAGACCATTCTGGAAAAGGCATGGAAAGATTACATGGATGCCGGTCGAAGGCTCCATCTATTCATTTCTCAACTGGGACTGGCGGGACAATCTATAACACTGCTTGAAACGGAATATGCTACGGGCAATAAAAATTTCGAAGAGATGCTGAGGATGGAACGAAAGGTGCTTGAATACGGACTGGAACTTGAAAAGGCGAGATCCGATAAACAAGCCGCCATTTCATTTATCAACTATTTAATGGGACAATCATCATGAAAAGTATTATCAAAAACATAAAGGAGAATTACAAATTAGTCATTGGAGTACTCATCACAGGACTATTTCTGGGGTGGTTGTTCTTCCATCCATCAAAGTCAGATATTCCACCTGATACCCACATGGAGAGCCATGAAGGGCATAATCATTCTGCCGCAGAATCTACAACCTGGACCTGCTCCATGCACCCTCAGATCAAACAGGACAAGCCCGGTCAGTGCTCGATCTGTGCCATGGATCTGGTACCATTAACCTCTATGGAATCTTTTGGCGAGGGGGCGGATCCCAATGAGATTGTCATGACAGAATCTGCAGCCAAGCTTGCGGATATTCAGACCATGACAGTTATGGAGGGTACGCCACAAAAAACTGTTAACCTGCAGGGAAAAGTACAGGCCGATGAGCGCAACATTGCTGAGCTTACTGCACGGTTCGGAGGCCGTATAGAACAGCTGTTTGTGAACTTCACCGGTCAGCATGTACAAAAGGGTGAAAAGCTGGCAACCGTCTATTCACCTGATCTTGTGACTGCTCAACGGGAACTCTTAGAAGCAAACAGGTTCAGGGAAACCCGACCTTCAATGTATTCTGCGGCGAAATCTAAGCTAAAACTATGGGACCTCACTGATGAACAGATAGAAGCCATCGAGCAAAATAGTGAACCCTCACTCTATTTTGATGTGCGTTCCCCGATCACGGGTACTGTGATGATGCGGCATGTGGCGATGGGAGATTATATAAAGGAAGGTTCTGCGTTGTTTCAGGTAACTGATCTCTCAAAAGTATGGGTGATGTTTGATGCATATGAGAGCGATCTTCCATGGATCAGGAAAGGAGACCACATTGAGTTAACCCTACAGTCTTTACCGGGTAAATCTTTTGAAGGAGAGATCTCCTACATAGATCCATTTATCAATGCTGCCACCAGGGTAGCCAAAGTAAGGATCGAGTTACCGAATACCGGAGCTCAGTTAAAACCGGAAATGTTTGCCAGTGGCCGGTTACATTCTACGGTGGCTGCAAATTCCAGCGAACTTTTGATACCTAAATCCTCTATCCTGTGGACCGGTAAAAGGGCTGTGGTTTATGTGAAAATCCCTGAC
>JAUVKN010000058.1 GCA_030596245.1 Bacteroidia bacterium
GGAATGGTTCCCAACAGTACAGAGGATCTGCAGCTTCAATACAGGTTAGGCACGGGGCTACCCGAGATTGAGTATAATTTTTCCGATTCTCACTTCATCTGCTTTCCCTATGAAACCAGGAGGACCGGTATCTATGCGGCAGGAACCGTGAGGGCTCCCATGGACCTGGATTCAAGTCAGGAAGATGCTGCAGGGGCCATGATGAAGGCAATCCAGTGTATTGAATGTGTAAAGAGGGGAGAAGCGGTCCATCCCAGGGCTGGAGATATAACTTTCCCGGAACTGTATATGGAACGTTGTACCGATTGCAAGCGGTGCACGGAGGAGTGTCCCTTCGGGAGCTATGATGAGACTGAGAAAGGAACACCCTTGCCTAATCCTGCAAGGTGTCGCAGGTGTGGAATTTGTGTCGGTTCTTGTCCGGAAAGGGTAATCGGTTTTGCAGATTTTTCCATCAATAGTGTATCTGCCATGATCAAATCCATCCATGTACCCGATGAGTTTGAAGAGAAACCAAGGGTACTTGTCTTTGTCTGTGAAAATGATGCTTATCCTGCCCTGGATGCAGCTGGCGTACATCGTTTAAAATACAGCCCGTTTGTCCGGATCATCCCGGTTCGATGCATTGGTTCAATCAACAAGGTGTGGATCTCCGATGCACTCTCCCATGGGTATGATGGTATCCTGCAAATTGGCTGTAAGCCTGGTGATGACTACCAGTGTCATTTTATACATGGAAGTGAACTAACCGAGCAACGGGGCGAAAACCTGCAGGAAACCCTGGAGACCATGATGCTGGAACCTGACCGGATCCGGACCCGTTTCGTGGAGATCACAGGTCATCATGAAATACAGGAGATCATTAATGAATATTTAGAGGAGCTGGAACTTATTGGTCCCAATCCTTTCAAGAGTTTGTAAGTGTAAAAGAGAGAAAGTAGCGTAACAGTGCTGGAAGTTAAACCAGATATTGATTTTAAAAGGGAGCTGAGCCGGATGAGCGGTTCGCAGCTGAACCAGTGCATGCAGTGCGGTAATTGTTCTGCAGTGTGTTCGCTGGCTCCGGCTGAAAGACCGTTCCCCAGGAAGGAGATGGTTTGGGCGGGATGGGGATTGAAGGAGAAGCTCATTGGAAATGTGGATGTATGGTTGTGCCACCAGTGCGGTGATTGCAGCAGCTACTGTCCGCGTGATGTAAAACCCGCGGATGTCATTGCCGCTGTGAGGCAACAGAGTTATATGCATTATGCACGTCCCCGGTTTCTGGGAAAGCTGGTCAATAAGCCTGCCTGGTTGCCTGTTGCTATCCTGATCCCGGTATTGGTGATTATCTCGATTCTTTCCGTAGCAGGTACTTTTAAGATCCCTGAGGGACCCGTGGATTACTCCGCGTTCTTTCCCCATGCATGGCTTAATTCTACCTTTTCTGCAATAACGCTTATCTTTTATTTACTGGCTTCCTGGGGAATAGGTTCCTTTTGGAATGATATGAAACGTCAGACTCCGCCTTCAGGGGATAAAAAAGGCTCCAGGCGTCCAGCATTTCAGGTATTGGGAGAGATACTGTCCCATTCTAACTTTTCCGGTTGCGGTTCACAGCGCCCCAGACAGGTAGCTCACATGCTGGTTTTCTTTGGATTTGGATTACTGATCCTGGTTACCATATATGCAATATGGGCAACAATTACACATAACTATCCGTTGAAATTTTCGAATCCGTTCAAGATTGCAGGAAATGTAGCTTCACTAATGATCTTTACCGGACTGGGTATTATGATTTTCCAGCGCCTGTTTAACAGGAGTATCTTTGGAAAGAGCGGTTATTCTGATTGGCTGTTGCTTACCTCCATCGCATTACTGACCCTCTCCGGAACACTGGTAGAGCTGGCCCGTTTCGGAAACTGGAGCTCTGCTTATCACCTCTATTTTTTCCATCTTGTGGCTGTATGGTTTGTGATCATGTACCTGCCATTCACTAAGCTGGGTCATGTTTTATACAGGACAACCGCATTGGTATATGCAAGATCTATCGGTAGAAAATAGAGATCCCTGAAAGAGTAGTGATGTCACTCTTTTTGTCCGAAGTTGTCCAGAACATTCCTGACCGATCCATGCAGGAGCAGCAAACGTCGGGATTCTTCTTTATCCAGCCCCAACTCTTCACTGATCATTATGGATCCCCGCTCCACCAGTTTCTTATTGGTGAGTTGCATATCCACCATCTTGTTGCCTTTCACGCGGCCCAGCTTGATCATGGTAGAGGTGGTGATCATATTGAGAATCAGTTTCTGAGCCGTTCCTGCCTTCATTCGGGTGCTTCCTGTGACAAACTCGGGCCCCACCAGTGCCTCCAGTGGAACATCCACCTCCCTGGCAAGTTTTGAGTTGGGATTACAGGTGATGCATGCAGTTAGCAAACCCTCCTTTCGTCCATCTTTCACCGCTCCGATTACATAAGGTGTCCTGCCTGAGGCGGCAATTCCGACGATTGTATCATACTTTCCCGGTTTGAATTTGGCCAGGTCGTGCCAGGCTCCATGGATATCATCTTCGGCCGATTCCACCGCCTTCCTAATGGCCTGGTCTCCCCCGGCAATAATTCCAATCACAATATCAAAAGGAACACCGAAGGTGGGGGGGATCTCAGAAGCATCCAGTATGCCCAGCCTGCCACTGGTTCCGGCTCCCACATAGAAAAGCCTGCCTCCTTTCATAATCCGGGGGATAATACCCTCTACCAGTTCTTCGATCAGGGGGATAATGGTCTGCACTGCCCTGTGTACAGTTGCATCTTCCCTGTTGATATTCTCAAGAAGCTCTTTCACAGACATTTTTTCCAGGTTATCATACCTGGATGAAGATTCAGTAATTGATTTTACACCATTCAGTTTCTGAGCATCAACATGCATGTGGTATTTCACCAATCCGTCAATGGGTGATGCGATGATCTGATTGCAATTCAGCTGATGTTTTTGAAGAACCTCATTCAGAACCTCACTGAAATGGAAAGCCACCGAGCCTGCAAATCCGATCTCATGGGTGGTGTAATCACTGTACTTGAAAATATTTTTCCGGATGAAATCTTCAAAAGCCTCCCCAACTATTCCCCTTATTTCTTTATTCTTAATATGCTTGGCAGCGATCTTTGTGAGTGAAGCAAGGTACCTGTTCGCATGGGGCTTATTGTATACATTTTCCAGGATTTGATCCATGGAGAGCCCCTCTTCTGAAATAATGGCCTTTCTTAAATCATCACTCAGGGTTCTTTTATGCAGCGCATTTACCAGCCTCTTCCCGATGTCAGTTCCACTTCCTTCATCCCCCAGTGAGTACCCCAGTGCGGGAACTTTATCTTCGATGTTACCGTTTTTGTAAAGGCATGAGTTTGAGCCTGTTCCAAGGATGCAGGCAATTCCGCTATCCTTCTGGAACAGAGACCGTGCCACACCCAGAAGATCATCTTCTACCTGAATGTCAGGGTGTACACCAATCCTCCGCTGAAGGCTTTTGCAAATCACCTCCTTCATCTCCTTATTGGCCACTCCTGATCCATAAAAATAGATATGTAGGATATTTCTCTCATTTCCGTCAAGCTCCAGTTTTTTCAACTCCTCGCCAATCTCCTTTTCGGAAGAGTGATATGGATTTATGCCCAGGGTAGTCATGGATCGGATCTGCATTCCCTCGATCAATCTCCAATCGGTCTTTGTAGCGCCGCTGTCAGCTATTAAAATCATTTAACAGTAATATGAATGATGTATGACAAATTTAATGTTATATATTTACATAACAAAAGATTGAATGAAGGACGACATTTTTCAAAATATTGGTAGTAAACTTACGCTTAGTCAGCGTATTGAGAGAACTATTGAAAGTGCTATCAGAGAAAAAAAACTTGTAGCGGGTGATAAACTACCAACTGAAAGAGAGATGTGCGAGTCATTCGGAGTAAGCCGAACCGCCTTGCGTGAAGCACTGAGACGTTTGAGTGCCCGGGGACTAGTCTCCATACACAAAGGGAGCGGAATGTATGTTACAGAGCTCAAAATTGAGGAAGCCATCAAAACCCTTAATCTCTATTACGATCTTAAGTTTGACAGGAATTTACTGTCGCAGATTATTGAGGTACGGATGAAATTTGAGCCGCAAATTGCGGGACTTGCGGCAATTAACAGGTCGGATGAAGATTTGGCTGAAATGAGAGAGAATCTGGTGGCATTTGAGAATTGCAATCCCGACGATACACAAAAGGAGGCTGATCTGGATAATAAATTTCACCTGATCATTACAATAGCCACGTCCAATCCTATCATGCAGGTAACCATGGAGCCAATCTATTCATTGCTTCCCCGGATGCGGAACTATATTTATGGCAACATTGATGGTGAAAAGGAGAATACCCTGAGGTATCATCGACAGATTTTTGAAGCAATCCGAAACCAGGATATTGAAAAAGCTACTGATGTAATGCGGGATCATTTGATCCGGTCCAGTGAGATCTATGACACGTATATGAAAGATGCGTCTGAACGGAAATAAAGCGATGATCCTGGCGGCTGGTCTGGGCACCAGGTTACAGCCATTAACGGATCACAAACCCAAGGCACTGGTTGAGTGGAGAGGTGTTCCCCTGTTGGAACATGTGATCCTCAAACTGAAGGATCAGGGATTCACCGAGCTTATCATCAATGTGCACCATTTTTCCAATATGATCACCGGTTTTGTGAAGCAAAAAGATCATTTCGGGATTCACATTGAGTTTTCACATGAGCGCGATGAACTGCTCGACACAGGAGGTGGTATTGCACATGCATCCTGGTTTTTCGGGGACCAACCTTTCCTGGTATACAATGTGGACATTATCTGTGATATTGACCTTGCTAAATTGTTTGAGGTACATGTGAACAGTCATGCCATTGCCACATTGGCAGTGAAAGAGCGGGTGACTTCCAGGAGCCTTCTTATGAATCGGGAAGGACTCCTGAAAGGTTGGAGAGATAATCGTACCGGGGAGACCATCCTTGTGGACGAAAGCGAGGGGCAACTTATACCCATTGCTTTCAGTGCCATTCATGTGATGGATCCGGCTCTGTTCAAACTATTCCCTGCAGAAAAACGGTTTTCAATCATCCCCTTTTATCTGGATCTGGCCAGATCCAGGTCTGTCAATCTATTTCGGCATGACCAGGACAGCTGGACCGATATGGGTAAATTAGAATCTTACGCTTAGTCAGCGTGGTACAGTAACAGATAATGGTAGCTACTGAAGAGATGAAAGCGCAGATAGCGCAGTGGAATGAAGAGTTGAAGGAGAAGAGTGCCGTTGGGGTGCTTGGTTTCTTTTTGCAGCACTTCGGTGAGAAGATTGTGCTATCCACCAGCCTGGGTCTGGAAGACCAGGTGCTTACAGAGATGGTAATGCGTCAGAAAAAGGATGTGGATGTATTTACACTGGATACGGGACGGCTATTTCCGGAAACCTATGATCTTATTGCAAGGACCAATAAACATTTTAAGATCAGGATGAAGACCTATTTCCCCGAATCTGCAAAGGTGGAGGAGATGGTGGCCAGTCATGGAATCAATCTTTTTTACGACAGTGTGGAGAATCGTAAAATGTGTTGCGGGATAAGGAAAGTTGCACAGCTACCCAGGGCATTTGAAGGCATGGAAGCGTGGATTTGTGGTTTGAGAAAGGACCAGTCGGTTTCCAGGTTTTTTAATAGCCTTGTGGAGTGGGATGCCAACAATGGCCTGGTGAAAATTAATCCGTTGATTAACTGGTCTGAGAAGGAGGTTTGGTCCTATATAAAAGATCACGGGATTCCATATAATCTTTTACATGACAGGGGATTTCCCAGTATTGGGTGTGAACCTTGTACCCGAGCCATTGAGCCTGGAGAAGATGTTCGTTCTGGCCGTTGGTGGTGGGAAAATGAACTCCACAAGGAGTGCGGACTTCATAAAAGATAGCCACTACCGATGGATCACTCCCGATCCGATCAGTTCGTTTTTTTCGTACCATGCTGCAAACTGTCCGGCAGCTATTCCCCTCTGGAGTTTTCGAAAGACGATGAACATCCCGTGGTCGGTCATATACAATGTGGCTTCCTGTAGCGGTTGGCGGTAACGGATACGAACCATATAATCCCGGTTTTCACCTGGTTTCATCAACAGCTCTTCTCTGATCCAGTGGATCTCATCCGGAATGATCTTCAATCCACGCCTGTACAATCCCGGATGGGATTGTCCCTGACCTGCATATACCCGGTTATTCTGCACATCAGTGGAAATTACAAAGAGGGGCTCTTCCTTGCCGCCCACCTGGAGCCCTTTGCGTTGTCCCACTGTAAAGAAATGGGCCCCCTGGTGCTTGCCTACCCAGTTTCCGTCTTCTTTCAGATAACTCCATGGACTGCAGACAGATTCCAGGTCATCCCGATCCTTTTTTTCTTCAGTGTATTGGGATAGATTGGCCGGGATCTCAAAAATATTGCCTTCCCTGGATTTGAGCTTCTGCTGAAGGAAAACCGGCAGGTGAACCTTTCCCACAAAACAGATTCCCTGGGAATCTTTTTTATTGGCGGATGCCAGTCCTTGTTGCCTGGCAATTTCACGTACTTCCGGTTTGTGCATGTGACCAATGGGGAAGAGGGTTCGGGCCAGCTGTTCCTGGGAAAGCTGACAGAGGAAATAGCTCTGTTCCTTATTGGGATCGTTACCTGCCATGAGGTGGTGGACCATCTTCCCATCCACCCTATCGGTTGTTTTTTTACAGTAATGGCCCGTGGCCACAAAATCGGGATTGTAGGCTTCTGCAGACTTCAGAAAAGCATCAAATTTGATCTCCCGGTTGCAGAGCACATCGGGATTGGGGGTGCGGCCCTTCTGATACTCTGAGAACATATAGTCGATGACCCGCCTACGGTAGGGCTCACTAAGATCCACCACATGGAACGGGATCTCCAGTTTTTTAGCCACCAATTCGGCAAATACCACATCTTCATCCCAGGGACAGTCGGCATCAATTACCCCTGTCTTGTCATGCCAGTTAATCATGAACAGGGCAGTCACATCATAACCCTGTTCCTTCAGAATGAAAGCTGCTACACTGGAGTCAACACCCCCCGATAAACCAACCACTACACGCTTTGCCAAAACTCTGATTTTGGAACAAAATTAAACATGTTTGATTGGAATTAAAAATATGGCTTAAAATTTTACCATCAATTGAAATTTGCTGGAAGGTTCATATTTATTGATGAAGGGAGGGATGTGATCGATGTATAATGTCCTATATTTACAGTAATGTCCCCCCTGAACGTATACAAGGCTTCTGCAGGATCCGGAAAAACTTTTGCCCTGACACTGGAATACCTGAAGCTGCTCTTCAGACATCCGGGAATTCACAGGCATATCCTGGCAGTCACCTTCACCAATAAAGCGGCCGGAGAGATGAAACAACGGATTCTGGGCCGGTTGTATGAGCTTTCCAGGTATGACGGGTCGGCTCCAATGGAGGAGATGGTCCAGTTAATAGGTGACACGGGAATGGATGAGAGCGCCATTAGCCGGCAGGCAGGCGATTTGCTGAACATCATTCTGAATGACTACTCGGGATTCTTCGTGGGTACCATCGATAAGTTTTTTCAATCGGTGATACGGGCTTTTACCCGCGAGATTGGGATCCAGCCAGGGTACAACCTGGAACTTGACAGTAATCGGGTTCTCTCCCTGGCAGTGGACCGGCTATTCAATGATATATCTGATCAGGAGGAGTTGCAGCGGTGGTTGATCCGTTTTGCCGAGGAGCGAATGGAGGAGTCCCGGTCCTGGAATTTCAGAAATGACATGGTCCAGCTGGGAATGCAACTTTTCAAGGAGGCATTCCAGGGTCTGTTCGTTAAACAGGATCTCTCTGTTCTTGACAAAGAGCACCTGGAACAATACCTGGAGGATCTTATCCGGCTGGAGAAGGATACCCGGCAAAAAATGGCTGAGATCGGTGATACTGCTTTGGATCATTTAAGACAATCAGGATTAGCAATTGGTGATTTCAGGCTGAAGGGAAATTCACCCCCCTCTCTTTTCCAGGAAGCAGCAGCCGGCAGGAATGTGAAATTCACACAGGCTAAGCTGGATTCGTTGGAACAAATTGTGAAATGGCTCAATAAGGATGCAACAGTAGAAATGACCCATTTCACAGAACAGGTGCTCATGCCATTGTTGAATCAATTGTACATCCAACAAAAGGTTTTGAATACCATTATTTCCATCAGACAAAACTTCTATACCCTTGGGATTTTGGGTGATATTTGGGAGCGGGTGAAATCTTATACCAGGGAACGCAATCTTTTTCTGATCGCAGATTCCAGCCGTTTCCTACGTGGTATCATTGGAGGTAATCAGGTACCATTTATCTATGAAAGGACAGGGAACCGCTATAGTCATATTATGCTGGATGAATTCCAGGATACATCACTCTTTCAATACGATAATTTCAAACCTTTGCTTGACAATGCACTGGCAATGGGACACAACAACCTGGTGGTAGGAGATGTGAAACAATCGATTTACAGATGGAGGAATTCTGACTGGAAAATTCTGGCATCTGATCTGGAAGCTGATTTTAGCCACCAGGAGTTTCATATCCACACCCTGGTTAAAAACTTCCGAAGCAGGGAGCAGATCATTCGTTTCAACAATACGGTCTTCAAATTGGCTCCCCTTATGTTGGCTCAGACCATTGAAAACGAACTTTACAGTTCGGCTCTCATAAGGGAGGAAGCGGAAAAAGAGATACTTCGTTTTCGAAATGCTTATGCAGATGCAGTGCAACAGATCCCGGATAATCTTGTTGGATCGGGTGGCATGGTGAAGGTTGAATTGTTTGAAGAAGAGGAAGATATGCCGTTTATGGAGCAGGTGCTGTCCCGATTACCTGACTGGATCCATGAGATACAGCTCTCAGGCATCGATCCGGGAGAAATTGCCATCCTGGTGCGTAGCAGAAGGGAGGGTGTTGCAGTGGCCAACAGACTTCTGGAACATGCCAGAAGTACAGGTGAAACACGTAAGTTCCGGCTTATTTCCAACGAGTCCCTTTTGCTGGTTCACAATACTTCAGTCTCCCTGATATTTTCTGCCTTACGGTACCTGGTTTACCCTGACGATGAACTGAACAATGCCTTACTCAAATACCTGTGCTACCTTGTAGAGGTCATCCCTGGAAGGGAGCCAAACAGTCTGTTTGATACCTCCATACCTATGGACCAGATCCTGCCTGAGGAGTTTCTAAACAGCATTCATATGGTCAGGCAGTTACCACTTTACGAGCTGGTTGAATCCCTCATCAAACTCTTCAGACTGGATCAGAGGCCCCAGGACCTTCCATACCTGCAGGCACTCCAGGACCTGGTCATTGATATCCATCGTAAGGAACCCCAGGGTATTTCGGAATTCCTTCACTTCTGGGAAAATCAGGGATCTAAGAAGAGTATCTCTGTGTCGGAAGAGTCAAATGCCATCAGGATCCTTACCATACACAAAGCAAAGGGACTTGAGTTTAAGGCTGTGATAGTACCGTTTTGTAATTGGGAGATTACGACCGATCAGAAAAAATCAAATATCCTGTGGTGTGACACAGCCGGTACTCCTTTTAACAGACTTCCTACGGTACCTGTCAGGTTCAGTAACAAGATGCAACACACTCATTTTTCCAGGGCTTACTATCAGGAACGGATGAAAGGATACATGGATAACCTGAATCTGATGTATGTTGCCTTTACAAGGGCAAAAGACGCCCTGTTTATCGGTGTTCTCGATACAGGTGGAGATACACTCCGCTCCACAGGCGATCTGTTACGGGCCATTAAGGATCAGCAACCTGATTGTGAACCGGCATTGGAGTCTCTGGAAACCTACCGATCGGAGCAAGTGATATCCCTTGGAAGTTTGCCGCTTTATAAGAAGAGATTAGCGGAAGAAGATCCATGGGAATTTACAACCTATCCGGTGAACCAGAGGAACCGGACATTGAAAGTTCGCATGCGCAGTGATGAGTATTTCGTTGACGAGGAGGGCACATTCAGAACCGGACAAATGTATGGCAATGTGATGCACAAGGTGTTTTCAAAAATATCATCTGTGAAGGATGTGGATCCCCTGTTGGCTACAATGCAAAAGGAGGGATTGCTTCCCGGCAAGGACCGGATTGCCTTGCATGAGAAAATCCTGGAGATGATTACCCAACCAAGGGTTGAACGCTGGTTTTCAGAAGGAGCAGATCGTTCCATATACAACGAAAGGAGTTTACTGTGTGGAGACGGGAAGGTGCTGAGACCCGATCGGGTGATTGTTGAAAGAGAACTGGTGACGGTGGTGGATTTTAAATTTGGTGAGATGGTGAAGGAACATTACAGGGAGCAAGTGACGAACTATATGCGGCAACTGGGCAAAGCAGGATACAGGAAGGTGGAGGGTTTTCTGTGGTATGTAAGATTGGGTAAAATAATTCAGATAGAAAACGTATGATCTATCCATGGGGAACAGAGAGAAGGCTTAACGCATATAGCGACTATTTCAGGAAGCAGTTTGGAGCGCGTGTCCAAAAAATTACCATCGACGCTGGTTTCACCTGTCCAAACAGGGACGGGACCTGCGGCAGGGGCGGTTGTACATTTTGCAACAACAAAGCTTTCAATCCCTCCTACAATGATCCGGATAATTCCATCACAGAACAGATCAGGCAGGGTATGGAATTTCACCGGACCCGGTATCGTAAAGCTTCTCAATACCTGGCTTATTTCCAGGCCTATTCCAACACTTATGCTGATCTGTCCACACTGAAATCCAGGTATGAACAGGCTCTGAAAATCCCGGGGATCATTGGCATTGTGATCGGTACACGTCCCGATTGCGTGGATGAAAAGAAGTTGGATTATTTCCGGGAGCTCTCCGAAAGAAGCTTTGTTGTGGTGGAATATGGCATAGAATCCCTGTTAAATAAAACTCTGCAAAGAGTAAACCGTGGTCATGATGTGGAGACAACTATCTGGGCCATCCATGAAACCGCGAAGCGGGGTATACGTGTAGGTGGACATATGATCATTGGGTTGCCTGGCGAAACAAAAGAAGATTTTCTGGACTCGGCTGCACAACTTTCCAATTGGCCGTTGAATAACATCAAATTTCATCAGTTACAGATGGTTCGGGGAACGACCATGGGAGAGGAGTTTCAGGAACGACCTGAAGATTTTACTGACTTTACCATGGAGGAGTACTTGAATCTGATGCAGGAGATCATTGAACGCCTGAATCCTGCTTTTGTGGTAGAACGTATTGCAGGAGAAGTGAGTCCGGGAATGAATCTCCGGGAAGGATGGGGGGTCCGGTACGATGTTGTATTGCGCAATTTCGAGGAACTCCTGGAAAAGAGAGATTCCTGGCAGGGGAAACATTATAAATCCAAAGATTGATGCAACCTATCCTTGAATCATTGGCTTCACATCTGATCAGCACCGCTGGATCCAACCTTGGTGATACCCGCATCATTCTGCCCAATCGACGGGCAGGTCTCTTCTTGCAGCGGCATCTGGCCAGGCACAGTAAACAGGTGCATTGGTCACCTCAGATCTTTGCCATCAATGACTTTATAAACGAGATCAGTCAGCTTCAAACATGCGATTCTATTGAACTTTTGTTTACCCTGCATGATATCTACCGGGAGAGTGTGGATGTTCCTGACCCTTTTGATGAGTTTTACTACTGGGGCGAGATTATGCTCAGGGATTTTGATGAATTGGATAAATACCTGGTAGATGCTCATATGCTTTTCAGTAATATCATCGATCTGAAAGAGTTGGAAGAGCCTCTGGCCGGACTTGAAGCCGAACAGATCAAATTCATTCGTCAGTTCTGGGAAGGATTTCATGAGGGAGACAGAACTCCGGAAAAGGATCAATTTCTTGAGATATGGGAACGATTACCTTTACTTTATCACCGGCTCAGGGAGGAACTTGAATCCAGAGGCGAAGGATACCAGGGCATGCAGTACAGGGAGATTGCAGAGCGAATCGGTAAGGGAATCATGGATGACCCCCTGGAGTGTCGGACCATCATTGCCGGATTCAATGCACTGAATGGATGTGAAAAACAAATTTTCTCATGGTTGAATAAACATGGGGCTGAATTTTATTGGGATTATGATCATAAGTATACGGATGATCGTGCAAATGAGGCTGGAAGGTTCTTGAGAGAGAATTTGGTGCAGTTCCCACAGCATGCGAAACTTGAAGAGTTCAGGGGACTGGATGATGAGAAGCAGATCAGGATATTTGAGCTTCCCACGGATGTCCTGCAGGCCAAAACAGTACACAAGATTCTGGATCATGAAGATTCTCATAAGGTCAGGGATTGCACCCATACGGCTCTTGTTCTATGTGACGAGGAGCTTCTGATGCCGGTGATCATGTCGCTCCCCGAAACCGTGGATGAGATCAATGTAACCATGGGTTATCCCATGAAAAATACCCCGGTGTATAGTTTTATCGATGCGCTCCTTAGAATGCGGCAAAACATGCGCCAGAGCCACGAAGGTGTGGAGCAATTTTACCATAAAGATGTCACCTCCATTCTTCTGCATCCCTATATGAGAAATCTGGGTGGCACATCTGGAGAATCCCTGATTGAAGAGATGGCCAGGAGCAATCTGATCATGGTGGAACGTCAGCTTTTTATGGGAGCACTGGAACAGAAGATCTTTCGGAAGGTGGAAGGAGCCGGGGATCTGCTGGAATACCTCAGGGAGATTTTTCTGCAGATTTTAGAAAACCTGTCAGGCCGAGCGGATAAGATGCACCAGGAGCTGGACCGCGAATTTATTTTCCAGTTGTTGATCCACCTCAATAAGCTTGAAACCATCATTGCTTCCAGGCCCACCATTACTACTGCGATCATGGAGCGCCTCTTCCGTAAAATGTTGTCCGTACTTCGTGTACCCTTCGAGGGAGAACCCCTTTCAGGATTGCAGGTGATGGGAATCCTTGAAACCAGGCTATTGGATTTTAAGCACGTCATTCTACTCTCCATGAACGAGGAGGTGATGCCAGCTTCACATGCAGGACAGTCATATATACCCTACGCAATGCGGATTGCTTTCAGAATGCCTGCGCGGGAAGATATGGATGCAATTTATGCCTACTATTTCAACCGCTTACTTCAACGGGCTGATAAGATTGACCTTCTCTACAACAGCGGATCGGAGGGTGTGCGAACGGGTGAAATGAGCCGGTACCTTTATCAGCTGAAATATAACCGTGGAATCCCGGTTACCAGACCAGGAATGGAGGTTATGGCAAGGGAGACTCCCCCCCTGGTTATTTCACACAGCCCGGAGATTGATCATAAATTGGAAAAATACACCCTGAAAAGGGAAGAAGAGAAATACCTTTCCCCTTCTGCCATCAACACATACATCGATTGTTCCCTTAAGTTCTACCTTCGATACCTGGCCGGTATCGGAGAACCGGATGAGGTACAGGAGGAGATCGATGCTGCTGGTTTTGGGACAGTTGTTCACGAATCCATCAGGGTTCTTTACAGTGAGATAGCTGACAGGAACCAGGGCATCATTACCTTGGAGGAACTGGAACAGATTTCCAATTCGGAGCGTCCGGAAAATGTATTGAAGGATGTTTTTATTGAAACCCAGTTCAAGGGGAGAAAGAGAGCCTCCATTGAAGGACGAAATATTATTGTTTTCAGTGTCATGCTCAAGTACCTTCAAAAGATCATACAGACAGATTATGCAGTAGCTCCTTTTACCTTGGTATCGGTTGAGAAAACTTATCAAAGAAACCTGAGTATCCTGGTGGGAGACAGGAATGTTGAGATCCGAATGGGAGGCAAAATTGACCGAATTGACCGTGTGGGAAATGCACTTCGGGTGATCGATTATAAAACCGGTGATGCAAGGATGGGCTTCTCAACACTGGAGTCGTTGTTCGATTCCTCCCTGAGGAGCAGGAACGGAGCAGCTTTGCAAACCCTTTTCTATGCGTGGTTGGTTGCTGCTGAGCATTCAGGAGAGGAGATCATGCCCGGGCTTTACGTAATGAAAGCGTTGTACGGGGAGAATTTTGATCCTGCCCTCATCATGGGCAGCCACAGTCAGCGTAAAAGAATTGAATCGTTTACAGATTTTGAAGAAGCGTACATCCTTTTGTTAAAGGAGGTGCTGGTTTCAATGTTCGATGCTGCTACTCCGTTTGTTCAGACAGAGAATGATTCAAAGTGCAGATATTGCAATTTCGCAGCAATCTGCAACCGGAGCTTCATTGATTAGGTTTTAACTATATTTAACTTACAAAATTTGAGCAGATGATCCCTGGTTACACTTTCTTCAAGGCGGAAATAAAAAAATTGAAGTTTGAAACGGAAGCCGGAACAATATTTCCGGGCACCGCTCTCATACAATTTCAGGTTGATGGCAGGGAGAAACCGGTTGTGGAGTTGATGGGATACATAGAGGAGAAAGAGATTTACAATGCCATTGACCGGGGAGAAGTGCTGAACCTGGATCATTGCTATATTGAAAAGTTTAGTCTGAGGGATTACAGGCTCACCAGGAACATGGGTGCCAGAGAGAAAGTGATGTTGAAAGGATTTAGTGCAAGGAATTCATTGTTTGGCGGTGATGCTTCACTGGATTTTTCACATGCAGTTTTCGAAGGAGAGGAATTTAGTTTGGAGAGTGCATGGATCAGTAGCGGCGATATCATCTTTGAGTCGGCCCATTTCAAAACAGGTAAAGCCATTTTTCACAATGCACGGTTACCTGAAGGCTATTTCAACTTCAAGAATGTGCCATCACATTTCTTACCATCGGGTATGGCGACCATTATCCTTTCGGGTTCATTCGTTGGGTATCCTCAATAGAAGGATTTTTCGGACTGTTCCTGATGTCCTATTTTACTGTGGCTTTTGTGAGAAAGGTGCTTCGCTGAGTTACTCCTCAAATCCGTCCATCAGATTGGGGCGCAGTTTACGGGTACGTTCCAGGGATTGCTCATGTTTCCATTCGGTAATTTTAGCAGCATGTCCCGACAGCAATATCTTTGGTACTGTCCATCCCTTGTAATCAGCGGGACGTGTATAGACGGGAGGGGCCAATAATCCATCCTGGAAAGAGTCAGTCAGCGCCGAAGTTTCATCTGAGATGGCGCCTGGCAGAAGCCGGGTCACGCTGTCGGCGATCACTGCAGCTGCAAGTTCTCCACCGGTCATCACATAATCTCCAATGGAGATTTCACAGGTGATCAACTGATCCCGTACCCGCTGGTCGACCCCTTTGTAGTGGCCACAAAGGATGATGATATTCTCAACCAGGGCAAGACGGTTGGCTTCTTGTTGATTGAACGTCCTGCCATCAGGAGAGGTGTAAATGATCTCATCGTAATTCCTCTTTGAGGTCAGTTGGGTGATAGCCCTGTGAATGGGCTCAATGCACATCACCATCCCGGCATCTCCTCCAAATGCATAATCATCCACCTTTCTGTGTTTATCCAGTGAGAAATCACGCAAATCGTGCACATGAATCTCTACCAGACCCTTCTCTCTGGCCCGCTTAATAATGGAATGATCGATGGGACCTGTTAACAATTTTGGCAAAACCGTAATGATATCAATGCGCATAATGAGGTGATTTCCTCCAAAGATAAGAATTAGATTTTCAGCTAAAAAGCCTTCATTTACAGGAAAAATGTCTAATTTGTGTAATCTAGCGAGCGCATTAACCCTCTACCTGTCATGAAACATAGTGATGCAACTGATCCTCTAAATGAAAAAGAATTTAGCGAACAACAACCAGTAACAGAGAGCACAGAACCGTTAAAAGAGGAAAAGGAAACCACACCGGACCAGGCCGCACAGGAGAAAGAACAGAATTCTCCTGCCGGTAAGAAAGTTACCGAATCCAGTGACACAACCTCACCTGAACCGGTTTCAGAATCCGCAACCGAACCCGCGCCCACAGCCGAACCAGAGACCAAAGAACCCGCTAAATCCAAGCCATCTAAAAAAGCCGATAGTGACCAGTTGATCGACGATAACGAAGAGCAGTCGAAAAATGATTCCTACGACGATGATGTAAATGATGTAGATGATGAACATGTAGAGGATGAACTCTCTACCCCACAGGAACAAGAGGTGCATCCGGAACCTGTAGTTAAATCGAAAACTGAAGTCAAATCGAAACCTGTAGTCAAATCGAAACCTGAAGTCGTTGAAGAGGAACGTGTTAATTTCAGTTTACTGAGCAAGGAGGACCTTGTAAAACTGTTGCGGGAAAAGCTGGACAATCCT
>JAUVKN010000283.1 GCA_030596245.1 Bacteroidia bacterium
CAATTTGCTGTTTTTTTGTATCTATAATAATGACAAATAGTTCCACCCACAGTTTAGAACAGCTTCCCAACCTCAAATTGTAGATGCAACTACTTTTGCTACTTTTGATGTCTTTGTAACGGGCATTATGAGTGAAAGAGCACCTTACTACAGACCTATCCGATCATTATTGATCCTCCTTTTTGCCTGCATGCTTTATCCTGTTCAGCTGGCCAGTCAGGTTTATATCAATGAGATCATGGCATCCAATGCCACGGTGCATGCTGACATAGATTTTGGGAACTATAGTGACTGGATTGAGATTTATAACACCAGTGACCAGGAGGTTGACCTCACAGGTTATTATCTCTCAGATGATTTTTCCAACCTCACCATGTGGCCATTTCAGTCAGGTTCCATGATTCCCGCCCATGAGTTCTTGCTGGTGTATGCAGACGGCACCGGAAATGGCTTACATACCAATTTTAAGCTTGCAAAGGAAGGAGAATTGCTGCTACTGGTAGATCCGACAGCAGCGATCATCGATTCCATCGGCTATCCACCTCAACTGACCGATATCTCATTTGGAAGAAGTGGAGAAGATATTCGGGCGTTGGGCTACTTTGAGGCACCTACTCCAGGTGAAGTGAATGGCAATCAGATCCTGAACGGGATCTCACCCAGTCCGGTGTTTTCTCTGGAAGGCGGATTTTATACTGGTACCCAAAGTGTTGAAGTCACCACCACCCCTCCCGGGACAACCATATACTATACCCTGGATGGTACGGTACCCACTGTTAGCTCTGACATCTATACGGGCCCATTTGCTATCTCCCAAAATACGGTGTTGCGTCTTAAGACACTGGAGGAGAGCCTGCTGCCCTGTCCAACTGTCACAAGAACCTACATCATTGATGAACTTCAAAACCTGCCTGTCATCTCGCTGGTTACCGATCCCGAACATCTTTTCAGTGATGAAACCGGCATATACGTGGAAGGTACCGCGGGCATACCCGGTTACTGCACCAGTGTCCCGCACAATGTGAACCAGGATTGGGAACGGCCGGTTAATATTGAGTTGTTTGAGAAGGATGGGACCATTGGATTGAACCAGATGGCCGGAGCAAAAATCTTCGGAGGTTGTTCGCGTGTCCGATATCCTGTGAAATCCCTCTCCCTTTACGCCAGGAAAGAGTATGAGACATCATCCTTTAAGTACCGTCTGTTTCCTGACAAAGCCAATGAGCAGTATGAAACTTTTATCCTGCGGGCATCGGCCGATGACCAACCATTTACCCTGTTCAGGGATCCCCTGAGCCAGATGCTGGTAAAGGATGTCATTGATGTGGATATGCAGGCCTACCGACCGGTGGTGCTCTATATCAACGGGGAGTACTGGGGAATTCATAACCTGCGCGAGAAGATCAATAAAAACTATGTAGCCGATAATTATGGGGTGAATTCCGATTCATTGGATCTCCTTCAAAAAAACCCCCTGGAAGCATGGAATGTGATCGCTGGAAATGCGGACCACTACAATGCCATGATGGATTATCTGGGTGAAAATGACATTACCCAGGATTCCCATTACGAGTACATGAAGACTCAGATGAACATGAATGAGTATATCAATTACCAGGTGATCCAGATCTTTTTCGGCGGACGCGATTGGCCCGGGAATAACATTAAATTCTGGCGCAGCCGGGAAGCACCCCACAACAGGTGGCGATGGATCCTGTATGACCTTGACCACATGTTCAAGGAGTACTTTTCGGATATTATGGAGGAGGCCACTGAAGTGGATTGTGGCTGTTCATGGCCCAATCCTCCCTGGTCCACTTATCTGTTCAGACGGTTGTTGGAAAACGAAGAATTCAAACATGAGTTTACCCAACGGTTCGCCATCTATTCCACCACCCATTTTTCACGGGACCGGCTCCACAGTTTCATCGATGAAATGCAGGCAATACTTGCTCCTGAAATTCCACGACATATTGAGCGTTGGGGTGGCCAGAAAACAAATCTGCCCGATAATACCTGGGTCTCTCCCATTTTCAATTCAGTATCAGAATGGGAAGCAAATGTGCAGGTGATGCGTGATTTCACCGATACCCGGCACGAACTGGCCATGAAACATGTGAACGACTACTTTGGAACCTCAGGATATGCAGGTCTGGAAGCTTCCATTGAACCTGCCGGGACAGGAAGCATTAAAATAGGGGAAACAGTGCTTCAGGACACTGCGGTTTCGGTAAATTTCAACAGCGGTGAATTCCTTTCAATAGCATGTCTGGAAGAGCCCGGATACCTGTTTTCGCACTGGCAGGTAGATTACTATACCACACAAGACACCTCGGTTATTACCCAGGGTGACCAGTGGGAATATCTGATTTCAAGGGACACACCCGATTTGAACTGGACAGATATTGATTATGATGACAACCATTGGGAAACCGGACTGGCGGAGCTTGGGTATGGGGACGGAGATGAACAAACTGTGGTGGACTATGGGGGAGATCCCGCTAACAAGATCGTCACCACATGGTTCAGAAAGAAGTTTGTCATTGAAGATACCAGCATCTACAGACGATATTCTCTGAACATTATCAGGGATGACGGAGCACGCGTATTTGTCAACGGACTGGCAGTGATCAGGGACAACATGCAGCGCTGGTCGGTGGGGAGCAATGCCACTGCTGAAAGTGTGGTGGCGGATCCGGAGGAATCGACCTGGTTGCACTTCACCCTTAATCCGGCTCTATTCAGAAATGGTGAGAATGTGATCGCTGTTGAGATTCACCAGGGAACAGTCACAAGTTCCGATATCAGCTTTGACATGCAACTTGTGGCCCGCAGCAATGAACCAGGTACCCGGGAGACAATCTATGAGAATGGACTTGAGCTGGAACTTCTGAACGATATGAAAATAACAGCAGTCCTGATTACAGATACCAGTCAGATCGAGAATGTATTCATCAATGAGTTTCTGGCCAGCAATGGTGCAGACCTCACAGACGAAATTGGAGAGTATGAAGACTGGATCGAATTATACAATGCGGGTGGAGATGCTGTGGACCTTGGGGGACTTTTCCTGGCAGATTCACTACCAGCCCTTAATCCCTGGAAAATTCCCATGGATCGGCCCGAGGTTACCACCATCCCCCCATATGGATTCATGGTGGTGTATGCTGACAATGACACGGAGCAGGGACCTTTGCATGCCGATTTTAAGCTCGGGAAGAATGGGGAAGAAGTAGCCCTGCTTCAAAAGATCGGTGAGGATACCTACATTGTGGATCATGTGGTATTTGGAACGCAAACAAGAGATGTGACCTTCGGACGTTACCCCGATGGAAGTCCCGTGTTTGAGTATATGACAGAGACCACACCTGGTGCTTCAAATGTTGTAACAGCAGTTAACAATCAATCAATCCATGATATTCCCGGAGATGTATCGGTGTACCCGGTCCCCACCAACGGGCCGTTGTTTGTGAAATTCAACGAAACATTCTCTGGCGAGAACCTCACAGTTCAGATAGCTCTCTATTCAATGACTGGAAGCCAGGTCTCTTCCACGCAACACCAATCCTCTGACCTCATTCAGCTATCGCTGGAAAACCAGCCCAAAGGATTGTATCTGCTCCGAATCACTGCAGGAGAGCATCTGTTCGTAAAACGAGTGGTATTGTATTAGTTGATCAGAAAGTAGACATTATTTACTATTTTCGCAATCCTATACCCCAATCCGTGAAATCGTTCATTTATCTCATATATTCAGAGATCGGCTTTATGATTGGTAAATCTTCTGACATATACCGAAGGTTTGCCATCATTGATGACCACTCACCCATAGAACTACAACTATTCAGGGTATACAGGATTGAGAGGAACAGCATTCACGAAAAACGTCTGCAAAAATTATTCTTAACAAAACGCATTCGGGGAGGATGGTTTGCCCTGAATTTTGATGATATCGATGAGATTGACAGGTACCTGTTGGAAAATAAAGGGACCCTGATCCTCGATAACCTGAAGAAAATCAAGCAGATCCCGCAAAAAACCAACCAGGATTCAACCCATAATCCAACTCCTGATCTCATGCAGGACATCAAGAATCTTGAAGATGTGGTTGAAAAATTAAAGGGGGCACTCGACGGCAGAACAAAACTGTAGTGCACCCCAGGACAATTCTCGCGGTCTTAATTTCTGCTGAGGGTTTTTATGGCTACTTTTACCTTAATGAAGCAACCCGAAATATATATTCATGTTGGAATGGGCAGAGTAGGATCAACCTTCCTTCAATACCAGGTTTTTCCAAAAATCAGAGGATTGCATTATATCCAGCGAACCAGATTCAGACAGGCCAAAAAAATTATTGGAAAGGGAAAGTCTGATAAGTATCTGGTGTCAGGGGAGCTGGATAACCGGCACATTGAAAAGTATCTTAAAGTGTTTGCTGATCCATACAACTTCGCACGGCCAATCATGGTTGTCAGGCGACACGATGAATGGATCGCCTCTCAATACAGAAGATACCTGAAAAATGGCAACCACTGGCGTTTTACCGATTTTTTCGACCTGGAGGATGATAAGGGATACTGGAAGCAGGAGAGCCTTAATTATTATCCCAACATATTGCTTTTGGAAAAGTATTTTCAGCACAAACCAATGGTTCTATTGTATGATGATCTACGAAAGGATTCCAAGGCTTTTATCCACCATATTGTTGAATACATGGACGCTGAGATCCAAATGGATCAAATAAACCTTTCCCGCAGGCATGCATCCTATAACGAAATGGAGCTCAGGGCTGTTTACCGGGCATCAGAAAGAATAAATTTACGGAAGAAGAGACCTTTCAATAAAAAATGGAAGAATGTACTGCTCAACCTCTGGACTAATCTGTTGCGATATGCCATTATTTACGGTTCACATGTTTTACCCGGTAAATTTTCCACAAAGGAACAGATCTTTCCAACTGAACATCAGCTAAGAGCAATCCGGGAACATTATAATGAGGATTGGGAAAAGTGTATGGCATATGGAGCAACTACAACCACCAATAGGTAAGCACAGCAAAAAAGGAGTCAGATCTGAATGAATTGACTCTCTTCGCAGCAAGCGGTGAGGAACCGAAGCTAGGAAACCAATCATCGATTAATTGTGTATTTTTTTGTGCTCGCTAACGCTCGGATTACTCAACCGCCAAGGCGGTTTCGTGATCCAGGGCCGGGGATTAACAGCAAAATCAACTCCAGCCAAGGCTGGTTTTGTTTAATTCCGCTGCCTAAAGCAAGCTTTGGCAGCTGCATAAAAGGGATCAACTCATATAGTTGTGGAGAAGAATAGAAATTATGCATAATTCTTTGCTAATCTGTACAGAAAGAGTCTACTACAGAAACTCCTTTCATTACCGCTCTGAAGTTTTTCAGTTTTGCATTAAATGATTCAGCTGAAACATTTGTACTTCTGTTGTCAA
>JAUVKN010000319.1 GCA_030596245.1 Bacteroidia bacterium
GTGGTGACCACTACATGAAACTCCGAAAGATCTATGAAAGCACACTGAACCTCATGGAAAAATACATGCCCGATGAGGTTGCCATTGAAGCTCCTTTTTATGGAAAAAATATCCAATCCATGCTGAAACTGGGCAGGGCCCAGGGTGTGGCCATGGCTGCTGTCCTGGCCAGGGATATTCCCGTATTTGAATATGCCCCCAGAACAATCAAGCTGGCCATTACCAGTGCCGGAGATGCCTCCAAAGAGCAGGTAGCAGCAATGCTGGCACGTATGTTTGACCTGAAGGAAATACCAAAGAATCTGGATGCCACCGACGGATTGGCGGCTGCCGTTTGCCATTTTTATCAAAAAGGAGTGATACAGAAGAAACCCGGCTCAAACAGCTGGGAAGAGTACATTCGGAAAAATCCCGGGAAGGTAAAGTAAACCTAGTGGATAGCTGCTGATATCTTTTCGGAAATAGCCCTGAATTGTTTATCACTAAATTTCAGCTTGGGCTTGCTGAATTCGATATCATAAAGGTCATTGATAGGGATAAGATGGATGTGGGCATGGGGAACCTCCAGACCCAGTACGGCCACTCCCACTCTTTTGCAGTCAATGGTTTTATCGATGGCAAGTGCCACCTTTTTTGCAAACACCATCATATCCCCAAGCAGCTCATCATCCACGTCAAACAGGTAATCGGTTTCCACCTTGGGAATCACCAGTGTGTGACCCATGGCCAGTGGATTGATGTCAAGAAAAGCATAGAAACGCTCATCTTCATGGATCCGGTAAGAAGGGATCTCTCCTGCGATGATTTTTGAAAAAATAGTTGCCATGGTTTGACTTACTATAGGGAAATTTCCATAATCTCGAATGACATCACTCCAGAGGGAACCTGTATATCCACCACATCACCAACCTTCTTTCCCAAAAGACCTTTTGCGATGGGTGTTCCCACAGAAATCTTACCGCTCCTAATATCAGATTCGGCTTCTGAAACCAGCATATATTCAACCTGCTGGTTATTTTTGGTATTTTTAATCTTCACCTTATTAAGGATCTGCACCTGTGAGGTGTCTAACTTCGATTCGTCAATAATCCTTGCACTGGCCAACATGTCTTCCATCTTGGCGATTTTCATCTCCAGCAATCCCTGCGCTTCCTTGGCTGCATCATATTCCGCATTTTCAGACAGGTCCCCTTTGTCCCTGGCTTCTGCGATCTGAAGTGAAATGGCGGGTCTTTCCACAGAGGTTAGATGGTCCAGTTCCTTTTTCAGATTGGCCAGACCCTCCTCTGTCATATAAGAAGTTTGTGCCATAACAGTTTTCTCCTTGTTAACTTATTAAAAACAAAAAGAATTCCGCATGAAACGGAACTCTTCAATTGTAAAATTACAAAAAAATATCAATAATCAACGCGATTGATGATTGCAGAGTAGACAACTGCTGTACCCGCATCAAATTCTTTTACCACCTCAAAATAATCAGTTCCCTCATCATCATCCTGAATCACATTCATTGATTCGGTAATCTTATCTGTCTTGGATAAAATAGTGTCACGCTGTCTATCCTTCTCCCGCGCCGCTACCAAAAGTTCATATTCCTCCATCAAACCAGAGGTTTTTGATTTGGGTTCGGGGGCTGGTTCTACCATCTCCTCCTCAGGCAAATCTTCTTCATATTCCCGAAGATCCACTACCTGGTCCTGCATTTTCATATTAAACGCCTTCTCCAGATTCTCCAGGAATCCTGGTTTGGCTTCGCCATCGGACCCCTCATTGCTTTGTCCTGCAGGTTTCTTCTTTTTTCCCAACAACCCAACAATAACCACCACCAGGGTGATCACAATGTACAATATGTTACCTATTTCAAAATCCATTTTCTGCCGCAACAATGCAATAATTACGCGTATAACGAGTTAAATTTACAAAAAATAGGTGATTTTCTTACATTTGACACAACATGAGAAAATTTCTACTCATAATTTCGGTATTAATTATCCTGATACTCCCCGGTCTGGTCACACCATCATGCGATACCAACCAGGGACAGATCATTCCTTATGTTCAGGTCGATCTCTACCTTCTTCTATATGCAGATCTGGCTGATGTTGGCATCGGGGGGACCAAACTGATTCCTGGCGAGGGAGTCAACGGGATTGTGCTGTACAGGGAATCGGACCTCCTCTTTTACGCCTATGACCTTACCTGTACCCTCTGGCCGGAACATGATGAAGCGGTGGTAGAGGACCCTGCTTTCTTCGGAGTATTTGAATGCCCGGATTGTGGTTCTACCTATCTCCTTATGAATGGAGGTGAACCCAATTCAGGTCCTGCCCGTTATCCGCTGGTTGAGTACCATACCTCCATCCAGGGAGATGTGTTGCACGTTTACAACTAAGAATGGCATAAGATTATCCCTGTCACGGATATCGTTTTACAACGTGCTTATTCTCTGCGAGAAAAATGCCAGGTTGTTGCAACGACACCCGTGACAGGGACACCTATTGAATTATCACAAGGGTGTGCGTGTCCGAAGCCTATATTTATTCGCACAGCGGAGAAATTCAGCGAGGACACGCACACCCTTGAGATATCTTAGTAGCGGTAGTGTTCCGGTTTGTAGGGACCTCCAACCTTAACCCCGAGATAATCTGCCTGCTCTTTGGTAAGGGTAGTCAGTTTCACACCCAGTTGCTCCAGATGCAGACGGGCCACCTCCTCATCCAGATGCTTGGGAAGCATATAGACATCGGTTTTGTAGTCATTTTTCCATAGTTCCAGTTGAGCCAGTGTCTGGTTAGAAAATGAGTTGCTCATGACAAAAGATGGATGACCCGTGGCGCATCCCAGGTTCACCAGCCTACCCTCTGCCAGAAGGAAGATGGCATGTCCATCTTCATAGAGGTACTTATCCACCTGGGGTTTGATATTGATCTTTTGGATTCCAGACCAGTTCTCCATTTTGTCGACCTGGATCTCATTGTCGAAATGACCGATGTTGCAAACAATACTCTGGTCCTTCATGAGTGCCATATGCCCGGCGGTGATCACATCCTTGTTGCCAGTGGTGGTTACGAAAATATTCCCTTCCTTAACAGCCTCTTCCATGGTTTTCACCTGGAAGCCTTCCATGGAAGCCTGAAGCGCACAGATGGGATCAATTTCAGTTACCAATACCCTGGCTCCATAGGATTTCATGGAATGGGCACACCCTTTTCCCACATCACCGTATCCGGCCACAACTACCACTTTTCCTGCTATCATCACATCGGTGGCACGTTTGATGCCATCGGCCAGTGATTCGCGGCAACCATAGAGATTATCAAATTTCGATTTTGTCACAGAGTCATTCACATTGATGGCCGGAAAGAGCAATTTTCCCTGCTCCATCATCTGGTAAAGGCGATGCACACCAGTGGTGGTCTCTTCAGAGACTCCCTTGATCCCGGGTACCATCCTGCTCCATTTATCATGATCTTCCTGCAAAATCCCTTTGAGGGTAGTATAAATTACCTCCTCTTCCCTGCTGGAAGCCTTCACATCAAGCACAGAAGCATCATGCTCCGCCTCGTATCCTTTGTGGACCAGTAAGGTAGCATCACCACCATCATCCACGATCATATTCGGGCCTTTTCCTCCGGGAAAGCTCAGGGCCTGGGCCGTACACCACCAGTACTCTTCCAGGGTCTCCCCTTTCCATGCAAAAACGGGGACGCCTGCTGCAGCAATGGCCGCCGCCGCATGATCCTGTGTACTGAAAATATTACAACTGGCCCAACGTATGTCTGCACCCAGTTCAACCAGGGTTTCGATAAGTACCGCGGTCTGTATGGTCATATGGAGTGATCCCATGATCCGTGCATTCTGCAATGGTTTTTCACCGGAAAATTTATTCCTGATGGACATCAGGCCTGGCATCTCTTTCTCTGCAATTTCAATCTCTTTCCTTCCGAATTCGGCCAGATTGATATCGGCCACCTTATAGGGAAGTGTCTCTGTATAAGTCATTGTTTCCATATCTTTATTTTGGACTGCAAAAGTACGCTTTTCTGGAAATATATACTAACACCAAATTTAAATCTCACCCGGCAGAAATTAACATACGCTGAATCATCGCTTTGTCTTTCTTAAGCTGCTGCTTTAGCGCATCTATTCCGCTAAATTTCATTTCGTCCCTTACCCGTTTTACAAAATGGATCACTACCTGCTCATCATAAAAATCTCCGGACACATCGAATAGATGTGCTTCAATGGTCTTGACGGCTGAAGCACTGTCAATGGTAGGACGAAAGCCGATGTTCAGCATTCCGTTATATGTCTCTCCTCTCAATTCAGTCCGGATGGCATAAACCCCATTCATGGGGATCAGTTTATAAGGATCCAGGGGATGCACATTGGCCGTTGGAAATCCCATTTTTCTTCCAATATGATTTCCTTCTACAATGGTCCCGGCCAGGTAGTAATGGTACCCCAGCATGT
>JAUVKN010000191.1 GCA_030596245.1 Bacteroidia bacterium
TTCAGGCGATAGACTCCGGAGAGATCGGACCCCAGCCATATTTCATTGTCTGCCACCTGCAGATAACTGGTTATGGAACTTATCTGGCTGGAATACTCCGGAAAAGTGAAGAACCGTTCCGTCCGCAGATCCAGGTAATGCAATTTATTGTCATGGGTTCTCAGCCAGATGAATCCCATTCTGTCTTCCCAGATATCGATGATCCGGTTATTGACCAATGAGTGGTCAACACTATTTTGCGATTTGAAAACCTTAAAATTGTAACCATCATACCGGTTCAGTCCGTTCATGGTGCCAGCCCAGATATATCCGTGTGAGTCACAATAGAGGCTATGCACCACATTTTGAGAAAGACCGTCATCATTATTCAGCAGATCAAATTTTTCTATCGTATAGTCTTGGGTAAAAAGATCGGTCCAGAGAAATATGCATAGTATGGTGATTCCTATTCTTATCATTACTTCAAAACTATTAAAACTATCAGGAATTTTAAAATATGGAGTTGATTCCTGTAATATATCACCCTTTTTACGACAATTTACCTCCCGAATTGTATCTCCAACTACACTAATTTAGTACTAAGATTTTAGTTTTCATGTGGATAATCCTACATCATAAATTTACTACCGGACTGATCATCATATTAGCAGCCCTGTTGACATCAGTTTGCTCAACGACAACGGACCAGAGGCAAAAAGGCAGCAATCCACAGGAAAAATGGTCTGTTCGCATGGCAGAATCCGTTACAGCCAGGTATGATTCTCTCCGGTACTATAATAACACAAAGGTAAAATGGTCCTACGACAAAGCATTTCTTGGGACGGCCATTGACATGCTGGGAGATGGGGATCAAAAATTTTCCGCCTACATGGAAAAATATATGGAGTATTTCATTCAGGAGAATGGCAGCATACTTCACTATGATGAGAAAAAGTACAACCTTGATTATGTTAATTCTGCAAAAAACCTGGTCATTCTCTATAAGCGTACGGGGGAGGAAAAATACAAACTGGCCATTGACCGGATCATTCATCAGCTGAGCAATCAACCCAGGACCCATTCTGGTGGCTTCTGGCACAAAAAAATCTATCCATGGCAGATGTGGCTTGACGGTATCTATATGGCTTCTCCCTTTATGGTTCAGTATGCCCGGGAGTTCAATGCACCTAAATGGTATGATGAAGCTGTCTTCCAAATCACCCACATCTATGAGCATACCCTGGATCAGGAAAGCCATTTGCTTTATCATGCCTGGGATGAAAGCAAGTCACAGCAATGGTGCGATCCGGCAACCGGAAGATCAAACTATTTCTGGGGCCGGGCGATGGGCTGGTATATGATGGCACTTGTGGACGTGCTGGATTACTTACCGGAAGAGCATCCTGGAAGGGATGAACTCCTGTCCATTTTATCCAACACTTCGGAAGCATTGTTAAAAGTGAGGGATCCTGCAACCGGCCTCTGGTACCAGGTATTAAACATGGGCGGAAAGAAAGGTAATTATCCTGAAGGATCTGCCTCTGCCATGTTTACTTATGCTTTTGCAAAAGCAGCCAATCAGGGTTACCTTGATAAAAGGTATCTGGAGGTTGCGGAAGAGAGTTTTGAGGGCATATTGGATTCGCTTATAAAGATTGATGATCAAGGCCTTATCATTTTAAAGAACATCGTCGGATCATGCGGGTTGGGTGGTGATCCATACCGCGACGGAAGTTATGAATATTACGTTTCCGAAAAGTTAGTTGACAATGATCCCAAAGGAGTCGCTCCTTTCATACTTGCGGCACTTGAACTGGGAAGATAAAGAGAGTAAAAACAGATATGGGCAAGTTTTGTGCAATATTCATTTCGCTCACCATGGTCATGTCTCTTTATGCAAAGGCACAGGAGATATTTTCGCAATATGAAAATATTGTCTTCGGCTGTGCTACAGAAGAGATCGAATCATTCAGGACATTCGCATTACAGGCGAAGGAGTGTGGTGCCACACATATCGCTATACAGGCGGAAGACCTTCCTCTGGCCTACTGGGAACTTGAACCGAAAAATGATCCTTATCCTGCCTGGGTCATCATCAATCCCGGCCTGCTGAAGATCAACCCACCAGCTAAACTTAAGCCTTATATACCTGGTGAATATGGAAAAGCGGTAATGAGCATCCTGGAGCAGAGATGCAGGGTGTTGCGGCAGATGGATCTGAAGGCTTCCTTTCACACCTTCGAGCCCCAGATGCTGCCCGAAAAGTTTTTTCTGGACCACCCTTCCTGGCGGGGTCCTCAGGTAGACAATCCCATGCGTTCCAGGGTTGACCGTTTCGCCCCGTCTATGTCACATCCGGAGGTCCTTGCTCTCTATTCTGAAGCCATGGGGTTACTCAAACAGGGGTGTCCTGAGATCGACATTCTGGAATTTCGCACCAATGACTCCGGGGCAGGGATTGAATGGAGTGATGCGCTCTATGCCGGTTCAAACGGTAATAACAAATACCGCTCGCAAAAGATGAGTACCCGGGTCCATCGTTTTCTGACGACCCTTCAGGGTACAAAAGATGACTTCCGGTACATTTCTGACATCCACGTATACAATACAAAAGAAGATCAGAAAGAGGTTATTGCACACCATCTGGATGCCGGTCAGGCCCTGGATAATGTTGAGGGACCGGATGCCACACCGTTTAAGTTCGAGATCGGATCCCTGCTTTACTATCGCAGGCCCTTCGCCCCGGTTCCCGGCATACCCTGGCCGGTCACATTCCTTGCAGAGGTGGAAGAAGCTGTCGCCGGTAAGGCAAAACGGTTGTTCGTCCTGATGGGCGACCGTCACAACCGGGATCTCTATTTCAATATTTACAACGCGTTCCTTAATAGTCCCTCACATTCAGCCGAAGAGCGGCTGGGACTTCTCAGGGAAATTGCCCTTGCTGAGGTGGGAGAAGAAGCTTCCGGACACCTTATAGAGGCCTGGCTTGCCCTCCATAATGCAGAGAAACTCTCCAAACTGCTGAGTTCTGGCGGTACCATCTTTATCCTGGGCTGCGTCCACCAAAGATGGATTGTACGTCCCCTTGTTCCCTTTCCCGGTCATCTTACTGATGATGAGAAAGGATATTACAGAAAGTATCAGTTCCAGGCCCGCACAGAACGCCATGCCAATGATCTTCTGGATCTTCAGGGAACCAGATTCGTTGATGGGTTCAACGGCTACAGGCTTACCAAACGTATCCTGGACCACATCAACAGGGAAGTAAATACAGCCCGGCACCATCTTCAGACCATGAGACTTTCTCTTTCCGATGATGTAATAAGAAAATACGATCTGCTGGAAATGAGGCTTCAGGTATTTCAATGCCTGGTCAGAAATGCAGGAAATGCCATTCACTATCAGGTTGTCCTTGAAGAAGAGACACCCGGGAGCAGGCAGGAACTGATGAAGATCGCACGAAGTGAGATGGACAATACCATAGAGCTCATACAGTTGCTCGGGGATCACAACCAGATGCTGCTCCTCGACCATACTGCTGTTAAATGTGAAGAGTATCACCGTATACTGGGACCTGACATGATTGACCAGCTTGAAAAAAAGGTCCGTCTTATGAATAAATACTGGAACGACTATAAAATTGAAATCAAGCATGAAAAGAACATTTACCATTAAACTATTTTTAATCTTTCTGCCGGTATTTTTCTCCTATGCTTTAACCGCTCAAAAGATTACGGGCATCGTCAAAGATGCGGGCGGAGAGACCCTGCCTGGTGTCAATGTTATGGAGAAAGGCACCACCAACGGATCGATCACCAACATTGATGGCAGGTATACCATAAATGTGAGTGATGATAATGCTACCCTTGTGTTTTCATATATCGGTTATGCCACCCGGGAGATCCCTTTAGATGGAAAAACCACCATTGATATCACGCTTGAAGAGAAGTCAACCATACTGGATGAGATTGTGGTGATTGGGTACGGTACCATGCGAAAAAGAGACCTGACAGGTGCAGTGGCATCAGTCAATGCACAGCAACTGAAAGATATTCCGGTAACGTCTGCTGCGGCTGCGCTTACCGGACGGCTGGCCGGGGTACATGTCACTACTGCCGAGGGATCTCCGGATGCCGAGATCAAAATCAGGGTTCGTGGTGGCGGATCCATTACTCAGGATAACTCGCCACTGCTTATTGTTGACGGTTTCCCGGTATCTTCGATCTCCGACATTCCTCCCTCCGATATCCAGTCCATCGACGTGCTGAAAGATGCTTCCTCAACAGCCATCTATGGAGCTCGTGGGGCCAATGGAGTGGTAATCATCACCACAAAAAGTGGTAAGGCGGGGCAAACGGAAGTTTCCTACAACTTTTTTTATGGAGTGAAGGAGATTGTCAATTACATGGACGTCCTCGACCCTTATGAATTTGTATTGTTTCAGTATGAACGGTCACGGGGCTCCTTCCTGGATGAACGGTCATTCTTAGAAAGCTGGGGTCCGTGGGATCAGCTCTATAGTCTGTACAAAGAGGCTCCGGGAACCAACTGGCAGAAGGAGGTCTTTGGCCGCAAGGCACACACATCCTATCACAACCTGAGCATCCGTGGCGGTTCGGAGAATTCAAACTACAGTCTGAGCATCTCCCGCAACAACGATGAAGGCATACAGATGGAATCGGGGTATGTGCGTAACAATATCAACTTCCGGTTTGCCACCGACGCCTCCGACCGCCTGAGGTTCAACTTTGACACCAGAATCTCGGATGTGGACGTTCTGGGCTCGGGGACCTCCGATCCGGGGACAAGCTCAACAAACAAACTGCGTCATTCGGTGCTCTACCGGCCTACCAACGGACTATATGACTTTACAGAGGATCCTGATTTTATTTTTGACGAGGACGAATTTTACGAGGCAAGTCAGCTAACCGATCCGGTCACACTAACGCATGACGACTTCAGGGAGCAGAGGAGAGGGGACATTAACTTCAATGGAAGCCTGGCATACAAGATTATCCCGGATCTAAAATTTACAACTAAGCTAGGATACAGAAATTACAGCAGAAGGGATGATCGGTTCTATGGGTTGTCAACCTCTACGGCCAGGAAAAACGCTGATCTGCCGCTCGCATCGATACGTCATTATACCAGCAATAGAGTTCGGCTTGTAAATACCCTGAACTACACCAATAGAAACCTGAAAGATAAACACAGTCTGGATTTTCTGCTTGGACAGGAGATGATCCTTTCCAATACCAGGGACAATAAGATGACCTCCAGGTATTTTCCTGAAAACATCACTTCTGAGGTTGCTTTCGGATCGATGGCCCTGGGTGAGGAGATACTGAAACCGGAAACTTTTGAATACAAATCTTCCATGCTCTCTTTCTTTGCCAGAGCCAATTATTCCTATTTGGGGAGATACCTTTCAACCTTTTCTTTCCGGGCCGACGGCTCTTCAAAATTCGGAAAGGAGAACCGGTTTGGCTATTTCCCAGCCGCATCGGTGGCCTGGAGAATATCGGAAGAGGAGTTCATGAGCAGGGCAGCATTCATCTCCAACCTGAAACTCCGCGTCAGCTATGGTGCTGCCGGCAACGATCGCTTACCGGAGTACCTGTACGACAATGTTTTCAGGGTTAACGGTGCCTCCAAACCATATTACATCAATGAGGTTCCCTACTCCTACCTGGAGCCTGAATGGCTGGCCAATCCCACGTTGAAGTGGGAATCCATGGTAACCAGGAACGTCGGCCTGGATTTTGGTCTCTTTCAGAACAGGTTCAATACGACCGTCGACATGTATCTGAACACCACCAAAGATCTGCTTATGAACCAGACCATTCCGCCCTCTTCAGGGTATGACACTCAGATGAAAAATATTGGTCAAACCTCCAACTACGGGGTAGAGGTGGTTATCGATGCCTACATTATTGAGAAAAAAGATTTCAAGCTTAGCGCCAACTTCAACATTGCAATGAACAAGAACCGTGTAGACAACCTGGGAGGTACAGAACAACTGCTGATTGCCTCACTTTGGACACGCGATGCCGGGGCCGATTACATCCTGAGAGTCGGTGAACCGGTTGGTCTGATGTATGGCTTTGTAACAGACGGCTATTATACGGTGGACGACTTTAACTATGATCCGGTATCAAACTCTTATTCGCTGAAGGAGGGGGTTGCGGATAATGCCAATATTTCCTTCACTAATTTCGGTCCCGGAACTTTGAAGTTTAAGGACATTGCCAGTCCGGTTGATGAAAACGGCAATCCAGTCTATGACGGTAATCTGATAACCTTTGAAGAGGACCGGGTAATCATTGGCAATGCCAATCCAAAGCACATCGGAGGACTAAATATCATGGCACAATATAAGGGCTTTGATTGCAGCCTATTTTTGAACTGGGTCTATGGCAATGATATCTATAATGCCAACAAGATCGAGTTTTCCAGTGGGTATCGCACCTATTCCAATCTCCTGAGCACTGTAGGATCAGATAAACGGTGGACGACCATTAATGAGCTTGGGGAGATTGTCACCGATCCCGATGAACTGACTGCACTTAACAAAGATGCTGAGATCTGGCAGCCAAGCCGTGGAAGATATCTGTTCCATTCCTGGGCTGTAGAAGACGGCTCCTTTCTCAGGATCAACAACATTACCGTGGGGTACTCACTGCCCAGACAGTGGATCAATAAGTTGTTTATCAAAAACTTACGCTTTTACGGCACCATAAATAACGTTTATACATTTACGAACTATACAGGGTATGATCCTGAAGTCAGCACCCGGACAAAAACGCCATTAACACCCGGAGTTGACTATTCTGCCTATCCCAGAAGCAGAAATTATATCCTTGGATTAAATGTAACATTTTAAAATATTATGAAGAAGGCAATAATTAAGACAGCTTTTCCCGGATTACCGGTAATCACTTTTCTTTGTTTCTTCTCCTGTGAAAAGTATTTTGAATCCGATCCGGTTTCCGTTTTCTCCAGCGAAAACGTTTTTGAGAATGTGGATTTTACCTACCAGGCATTGCTCGGTGTTTACCAGTTGATGACAAGGGATGAAGGCTATTCCAAGAGACTGAGTACGTATTACGGAGTGGATACGGATATTGCCATGTGCAGCGGCACGATCGATAACGGTCGTCGGGGTATTGCAAGGTATGCTGCAAATTCCGGGAACCAAGAGATTGAAAAACCCTGGAAAAATCTCTATTACGGCATAGAAAGAGCAAACATCCTTATCGACAATATCCCTGGCAGCAAGGTTTACGAGAATGGGACGGATGAAGAAAAAAAGGAGATGGACCGTATCCTTGGCGAGGCATTAACCCTCCGTTCGCTCCATTACTATGAACTGATAAGAAACTGGGGAGATGTACCCTATCAGTTCACCTCCTCAAAATCGGGCGATGACTTTGAACTGCCGCGTACTGACAGGGACACCATCTACAGCAAGCTTATCTCTGATCTGTTGTATGCTGAGACCCTTTTACCCTGGGCTAATGAGGTGGAGTATAATGAGCGGGTGACAAAAAGTGCCGCCAAGGGATTGCTGGCACGTATCTGTCTTGCCAGAGGAGGTTATTCCCTGAGACTGGACAGGACCATGCGCCGGGGGTCTGACCATCTTGATTATTATCAGATCGCACGCAATCAGTGCCGGCAAATCATGGAGAGCGGTACACACAGTCTGAATACCAGCTTTGAAAATGTTTTCAAAACCATGGCCCTGCTGCGCTTAGACACTAAATATTATGAGCTATTGTTTGAGGTCGGTATGGGACAGGGTACCAGCGGAGAGATGGGATACTATGTCGGACAAAGAATTGATGCATTGTCAAGTTTCGGCAGAGGAGATGGCGGTGTGTGGGCCATGCCGAATTATTACTACTCCTTCAGCGAATATGATACACGTCGCGATATTACGGTTGCGCTTCCTGAAATTGACGAAAATGATGCTGAGATTCAGGAAAGTCTCTCTTCCATCCGCATCGGTAAATGGAGAAGAAGCTGGTTAAGTCCCAAGTTTCCCGGAACAAACAAGATGACTGGCATCAACTGGCCGATTCTCCGGTATTCCGATATCCTTCTCATGTTCG
>JAUVKN010000027.1 GCA_030596245.1 Bacteroidia bacterium
AGTGTAATCTTCAACGGCTTCAGCAAATGAATTCTTCAACTCTTCCACACTTTCTCCTTCAAATGTTATCAAGTCATCAACTCCCTCAAGCTTTCCGTAGAAAACCTCATCTTCAGCACTATAATGTACTGAACCAATAAATTCTTTGTATTTCATTACATCTTTCATAATAATTCTTCTTTTCTTAATTCCGCAATGATCATATTAATTTGATATCTTTTTAAAATTTCCTTTGGATGTGGTTTGTGGAGTCTGATAATATTTTTAGTCTTTTCATTAAAGAATGCCCTTCGTGATCCTGATGTTCTTCCCTTTTTTACTTCAATATAACCAAAATGGATAAGAAGAGTATGAAGCTCACTATATGTGAATCCTTTTGGTCGACTTAACAATTTAGCTTTTAGCTTTTCAATAGTACTCATGTCTGCAACTAAAAATCAGTTGCAAGCTACAGCCTTTTGAACAAAAAACCAAGTGATGGGTTAAAAGTTGAAAAGTTATCCTAATTTCACCTCATGAACTGGATTAAGGGCATTGTCAAATTCTGGAAGACGATCCAGATCATTCTTATTTACATCATCAGTATATTGCTGGTTTACTTCATGTTTCCCAGGGAGGGAAAATTCAAGTATGAGTATACCAAGAGCAAACCCTGGATGCATGAGACACTGGTCGCTCCTTTCGATTTCCCCATCTATAAACCCGATCAACAGATCCAGAGAGAGAGGGACAGTCTTGAGAGAAATATAAAACTCTATTTTTTTCATGATTCTCTGATCGGGAGCAACATGATCTCCACATTCACCAGCGATTATAACAGCATGGTCTCCTCCATGGGGATTGGTGCATATGTTTCAGATGCGTGGACCTTTACCGGTCATGTGATCTCAGATATTTTGAATGAGATCTACATCAACGGAATCATTGAACGTCATCCGGTACTGGACGGGAAAAAGGTGGACCAGCTCTCAATTATGGCTGTGAGGAATACACTGGCTGAAGAGCACCGATTTAGTGCATTTTATTCCGAACGTTCCGCTTATGAACACCTTATTGCTGAGTTGGAAAGGATCAATCCGGGGTCGCTGGCTATAATAAGCAGGATGAACCTGAATGATTACCTGAGACCCAACATGGTGTATGACGAAGAGATGACCTCCAAGGTTCAACAGGCCACTCTTCAGGAGTTAACCCTGACGAAGGGAATGGTGCAGTCGGGTCAAAGAATCATTTCACGGGGAGAACTTGTTTCGGGGTCCGAGTTTCTGATCATTGAGTCACTTCGGAGAGAGTACGAGTCCAATCCCAATGTTGATAGAAATTACCTGGTGGTTTATATGGGCCAGTTGTTGCTGATCACGCTGATATTTCTTGCACTGTTCTGGTTTAATTTCTATTTCAAAAAAGATATCCTTATAAGCCGTAAACAGACTTTTTTCACACTTGGAATGATTGTTATTATGGTGGGACTAACCAGGGCTGCATCCACCAATGAAGCGGTAAGTGTTTACGTCATTCCATTTGTCATTATCCCCATTTTTCTCAAAACCTTCTTTGACATCAGGTATGCCCTGTTTGTGCATATGATCACCCTGCTCCTGGCTGGTTTTTGGGTGCCCAACAGCTACCAGTTTGTGCTGATGAATTTTCTGGCGGGACTGGTAGGGGTCTTCAGTCTTCGTTCATATTATAAGCGGGGGATTCTGTTTTATACGGCCACTTTTGTATTTGCTACCTATGCACTGATCTATATTCTGGTCTCCATTATGCAGGAGGGGGATCTCTCGCAGATCAACTGGATCAATGTGCTATGGCGTCTCGGGAATGGCTTGCTGATTCTCACAGTCTACCCTCTGGTGTTCCTTTTTGAACGGATCTTTGGATTTCTATCAGATGCCACCCTGTTCGAACTATCCGATACCAACCAACCACTGCTGCGAAAACTTGCGGAGAAAGCTCCGGGGACATTCCAACATTCCATGCAGGTAGCCAACCTGGCGGAGGAGGCCATTTTAAAAGTGGGGGGTAATTCACTTTTGGTACGTGCCGGAGCCATGTATCACGACATTGGAAAAATGGAGAATCCGCATTATTTTATCGAAAACCAGCATGATAACGCAAATCCTCACAGTGAACTTGACTTCCGGTCCAGTGCAAAGGTGATCATTGACCATACCATTCAGGGAGTGGAGATTGGAAAGAAATACAACCTGCCGGTAAAGATCATTGATTTCATCCAGACCCACCATGGAACCAGTACAGTACAGTACTTTTACCGTTCTTTCATCAATGCGAATCCGGAAGAAGAGGTGGATATCAATGAGTTTACCTATCCCGGACCAAAGCCCTCTTCCAAGGAGAATGCAATTTTGATGATGGCCGATTCAGTGGAGGCAGCTTCCCGGACCCTGAAAACCTATACAGCCGATACCATCCATGATCTGGTGGAAAGTATCGTGGCCCATCAGGCCGAAGAAGATCAGTTCTCAGAGGCCGATCTGACATTTGCTGATATTACCATCATCAAGGAGATCTTCAAGAACAGGCTCTCAAACATCTATCATTCCAGGATCGAGTACCCCGTATAATTTCTCGTAATTGCCAGGTATCGTTACTGATCGAGTAGTTCGATCACTTCTGTATTTGGATAGGCAACAGGATCGAAAATGAAGGTGTTATCCTCCAGATTCTGATTGCCCCTGATCTCAGAAAAAACCATGGTGTACTGGATCCCCTCCTTATGCTTTAACAGTATTCCTTCCAGTTTCAGGGTGCCTGGATTTATGAACATTTTCAGCATGGAGTATGGACCAGTCATATCTTTTGGATAGAGCTGTATCTCCACACGTTCTTTGCCCATGAATGAAGTGTTTCCCATGTACCTGTATTTGAAGTCATGTTCATAGGACTTAATGATCTTGATGGGAACGGCCTGCAGATAACCCGGCTGATCCGGGTCGGGTGTACTCACATAAACCTCTTCAGTCTCTATGTTTTGGGAAAAGAGTTTGCTCCCGTCATAATAGACAATGTATTCATCCACAACGATCTTATACTTGAGGCCTTTCATCCAAATGGTCCCCTCTCCTTCAGCAGAAGTTTCACGCATGATATCCTCACGAATATAATCCATATGGATAAGGTAACCTTCATTCATATCGAATTGGGCCGATACACCCTGGAGGTAACGATCAGCCTTACGATCCTGCTGAGCGTAAATGAACGTACAGGAGAGAATCAGTATGATTGATAACAGTATATTTCTTAATTGATACATGGTTCGGTGCTCTTTTAGGAGAGGTTACTCAAAATCTGTTCCAAACTGAATTCATCCTGAACAAGGACCTGCCGGGCCTTGCTACCCTCAAAGGGTCCAAGAATGCCTGCAGCCTCCAGTTGGTCTACGATCCTGCCTGCCCGGTTGTATCCCAACGAGAGTTTTCTCTGGATCAGGGAGGTGGATCCTTGCTGGTGCTGTACCACAAGTCTGGCTGCTTCTTCGAACTTATCATCCCGTTTGTCAAGATCCACAGCCGGACCCATACCTCCCTCTTCCTCTACCGGGTTGAGCATCATGGCTGAAGGATACCCTCTCTGTTCTCCAATGAAATCTGTTACCTCCTCGATCTCAGGTCCGTCAATAAAGGCACATTGTAACCTGACAGGTTCATTGCCACTCAGGAAGAGCATATCACCACGTCCAATTAGCTGGTCAGCTCCCGATCCATCCAGGATGGTTCTTGAATCGATCATGGATGTTACCCTAAAAGCGATCCTGGCCGGGAAATTGGCCTTGATCACGCCGGTGATGATGTTGGTAGTGGGCCGCTGGGTTGCAATGATCAGGTGAATCCCGATGGCCCTGGCGAGCTGTGCCAGTCTGGAGATGGGGTGCTCTATCTCCCTGCCTGCCGTCATGATCAGGTCGGCAAACTCATCGATGATCACCACAATAAATGGCAGGAACCGATGCCCTTTATTGGGATTGAGTTTACGGTTGATAAACTTGGTGTTGTACTCTTTGATATTTCTTACCTGTGCACTCTTCAACAGGTTGTACCTGTCATCCATTTCACCACACAGGCTGTTCAGGGTGTGGATTACCTGCTGTGTATCGGTAATGATGGCCTCCTCAGATTCGGGCAACTTGGCCAGGTAATGCCTCTCTATTTTGCTGTAAAGGGAAAGCTCTACCTTCTTGGGATCGATCATTACGAATTTAAGCTGTGCGGGATGCTTTTTAAACAACAGTGAGGCAATGATGGCATTGAGACCCACCGATTTTCCCTGGCCGGTTGCACCTGCCACCAGCAGGTGTGGCATTTTGGTAAGATCAAATACAAAGGTCTCGTTGGAAATGGTCTTGCCCAGCGCGATGGGCAGCTCCATATCCGCATCCTGAAATTTTTTGGATGCCAGGATCGATTTCATGGATACGATCCTTGGATTCTGATTTGGGACCTCTATGCCAATGGTACCCTTGCCCGGGATGGGGGCGATAATCCGTATCCCAAGTGCAGCCAGGCTAAGGGCAATGTCATCTTCCAGGTTTTTTATCTTGGAGATTCGAATACCAGGGGCAGGCACTATCTCATACAGGGTAACAGTGGGACCGATGGTGGCTTTAATCTTCTCAATCTTGATGTTGTAATTTCCCAGGGTCTCCACAATGCGGTTCTTATTGGAGATAAGTTCTTCGTTGGTTACCGTTGTATCGCCCTGGTCATAATCCTTCAACAGGCTCAGTGGTGGATATTGGAATTTGGGCAGATCAAGGGTGGGATCATACTCAACGAGAGCGCCTTCATCCGGGTTAATATCATCCGGATTGGTAACCGAAACATCTTCAATGGTCATCTCTACATCATCCTTCCTGGCAGGATCAGGGGCTCCGGAACTGATAGGAGAATCAATGGGCGGGGTTGTATGATCCTCATCTGGTGGAGGATCATCTTCAGTTCTTGTCTCTTCAGCGGATTGCTCTTCCGGGATTGTTTCTAAAGTATCTACGCCAAGTTGTTCATTATCAGATACATCTGTGACAGGGATGTTGAAAGGATTTTTCTGGACACGGATCCACTCCAGAAAGCTGGTGGAAAATAGTATCATGGCTGTATAGCAGATCAAAAGCAGAAATACGGTTCCAAAATAACCGATGCTGGCCAACAGCCATTTACTGAGGAAATAACCATGTTGTCCTCCAGGTCCGCTGCCAAACATCCCTCCGGCATCTCCAAATAACAACCCTAAGGTGATGGAGATCAGAACAATCAGAATAAAACTGTTCCTAACTGCCTTCCAAATTTTCAAAAGATTGATCCTGTACAGTGACATGGCCCAAATTGCCAGGATACCCGGAAAGAGAAAACTGGCCAATCCAAACCACTGGTTGATAAAGAGATCTGCCAACCAGGCTCCCAGTTTCCCTCCCGAATTCTCCACCTCTATCTCCGGACCGGAAAATACTTTGGCCCATTCAAAATCCTGGTCCGTTTTCCAGTTAAGTAGATAAGAGATAAATGAAAGGATCATGAAGATTGCGGCCAGCAGAAAAACAATCCCCATGGCATACCGAAACCGGTCATCCTTAAAAAATGAAACTACAAATCCAAGGAACCTTACTATAGGTTTTTTCTTCTTTTTCTTGGCCATCCTCCGCAAATTCAGTTAAACGTTGTAAGGTAATCATAACGGAGATTGTGCCGCTATTCTTTTGTAAACAAGCTGTTAATAATCTCCTCCATGTCATCCCTGGAAACTGGTCGATAATCTTGGGGTATTGTAAAGATTTTCGATTCAATGGTTTTTGATTCGAATTCTGCGCAGGTGAGATTCATTTTAAGCAAGCTTAATTGTATTCTGAACTCTGACAGGGGATCGTTAATGGAACGAAAGGGTGTTGTAATGTTAGGCCTGCGAACATTGAAATCTTTTGTAGAGTATATGTTGAATTGTTCTTCGCCTGTATCCACTGTAATTTGTTCGGAGTTTAATCCGCCGATGACCTTTGTTTCACCCGTATATTTATAGCTTATATGATCCGGCTCTATGATTGCTGCAGGTAATTCCCCATGCCCTCCAATGTAAAATACTTTGTTACCAAAAAAATTAAGCAATGTGGTTACTCTCCGGTGCCTCAAATTGGCAATCTGTATCAGTGAGAATTGATTGAAAAATCCCTCTATTCTTGAAAGTATAAAATACTTTGTATAGTAGGTATCCATGTGTCCGGGAAGAATCCGTGTGGGGATATCACCGGCCTTGGTCTCCAGGTATTGGATCTGGTATTTCACATAGTAAGCATCTATTGTATCCGGCAAATCCACATTTCGACGACAGCTAACCAAGAGCAGGATGGATAATACAAAGCACGCAAATAGGTATTTAAAAGACACAATGAGGGGCATGAAATTTCTCAAAAATAGAAAATATTATTCATAAAATCCGATCATTTTGTATAACACAGCCATTCATGTTATATAATCTGTTTTTTTAATGGAGCGAAGGTCAGGGAAATATTTAGATTTGTAGGGAATGATCAATCTTTTTGGCGATGAAAAAGCTTGCAGTAGTTGCTCTGGGTGGGAACGCGTTATTGCGCGATAACCAGCAGGGTACCATCGATGAACAGGAGCAAAATACCACTGATACGCTGGAAAACCTTGTTTTTCTCATCAGAGAGGGATATGACCTGGTGATCACCCATGGAAATGGTCCTCAGGTGGGAAACATCCTGATGCGAAATGATGCCGGAGAGGGAGTTTACGGGATACCGCAAATGCCACTGGATATCTGTGTGGCTGATTCGCAGGGGGGTATCGGCTATATGATCGAACGGATGCTTCGAAATGTATTGTACAAACACGGAATAGAACGGGAAGTAGTAACCCTGGTTACCATGGCTCTTGTGAAGGAGAGGGATCCGGCGTTTGAACGACCTTCAAAAAGGGTTGGAAAGATATACAACAAAGAAGAAGCCGATCGGATCGCCGCTGAGAAGAGGTGGATATTCAAAGAGGATAAGAAGCGGGAGGGGGGCTATAGAAGGGTTGTACCTTCGCCTGCACCCATTGAGATCATCAATGAGAAGGTGATAGAGACATTAGCCAGGCAGGGTGCTATTGTGGTAGCATCGGGAGGAGGAGGCGTACCGGTTTACAGGGATTTGGAAGGACGATTACGACCTTCGGAGTCTGTAATTGACAAAGATCTGGCCTCGGCTTTGCTGGGTGCCAGGATTGGAGCAGATGAGTTCTATATTCTCACAGATGTACCATTTGTATATATCAATTATAACACCCCACAGCAGGAAGTCAAGGAATTCCTCAACTATAATGATACCATGAGCTACTTGCAGGAAGGTATGTTTGGAGAGGGTGACATGGCGCCCAAAATCAAGGCTTGCCTGCAATTCATTAAAAACGGAGGGCAGAAAAGTGTTATAACCGAAGCCTTCAAACTGGAAGATCGAAGCTATGGTACAAAAATTACCATGGAATACGACAAGTAACATTTTATATTAATTTTGTCTGACTAACATTCAATTGATTCAACAATGGCTTTGAACCTTTGCAACCGTCATTTTCTGACCCTTCTCGACTATACGCCTGAGGAGATTAAGTTCCTTTTGGACCTCAGTTTTTCATTGAAAAAGGCAAAGTGTGCCGGGACCGAAACTCAGCTTTTGAAGGGAAAAAATATTGCCTTGATTTTTGAAAAAACATCTACCCGTACCAGGTGTGCATTTGAAGTGGCTGCCAGTGATCAGGGAGCCGGTGTGACATACCTGGGACCTTCGGGATCGCAGATCGGACATAAAGAATCTATGAAGGATACTGCCCGGGTACTGGGACGCATGTATGATGGAATTGAATACCGGGGATTTGGACAATCCATCGTTGAAGAACTGGCTGAGTATGCTGGCGTACCTGTTTGGAATGGCCTTACCGACGAATATCATCCCACCCAGGTGCTGGCCGATTTCATGACCATGCTGGAGCATTCCCATAAACCGTTGAACCAGATGAAATTCTGTTACCTGGGTGATGCCAGGAATAATGTGGGAAATTCGCTGATGGTTGGTGCTGCAAAGGTAGGCATGGATTTTCGTGCCGCAGCTCCTGCATCAGTACAACCCGAGGAATCGCTTGTGCAGAAATGCCAGGCAATCGCTGCTCAAACCGGAGGAAAGATCAATATCACAGAGAATGTGAAAGAGGCAGTCAAAGATGCAGATTTCCTTTATACCGATGTTTGGGTTTCCATGGGTGAATCCCAGGAGGTTTGGGAGGAGCGTATCCGGCTTTTGAAACCTTACCAGGTGAATCAGGAAGTGATTGAGATGACCGGCAATCCCAATGTGAAGTTTTTACATTGTCTTCCTGCCTTTCATAACAGGGAGACCAAAGTGGGGGAAGAGATCTATCAGAAATTTAATCTGGAAGCCCTGGAGGTCACCGAAGAGGTTTTTGAATCGGAGCACTCCATCGTTTTCGATGAGGCAGAGAACCGCATGCATACGATAAAAGCGATACTGGTAGCCACTTTAGAAGAATAGGTGGCGTATAAAGAAGAACATTATCGTTCCACACGTCATCAATTTCAATCCTACACCCAGCAAGAATCCCACAAATGATCCCCAGGCTGCTCTCAGTGCATCCCAGTCCTTTTTTCCGGTGGTGATCTCCCCGATATAGGCTCCCAGGAATGGACCTATGATGATTCCCAAAGGGCCGAAAGAGAGTCCGACGACTACCCCGATTGTGGCTCCCCAGACACCTCTTTTTGACCCGCCAAATTTCTTAGTGCCTATGATCGGGACCACATAATCCAGAATTGTGACCAGGACAACGAAGAACAGAAGTATCCATAATACATTATCATACCCTTCAGCACCACGATTAACATAGTTGGTCCATTTTAGCAGTAGAAAACCTGCCCAACTAATTGGGGGGCCAGGTATGATGGGTAAAATGCTTCCTATGAATCCGACCAGTACAAGTGCCGCTCCAAGGACGGCCAATGTTACATCCATAATCAAAATTTTAAGGGATCCCAATGATGTCTTCAAATGTAGCATATACCACACAAAAGGTGAAGGGTAGTGTTAGCAAAACGCCTACACCAAGGGCAAGAACTCCAAGTAGATTGATGCCTCCCAGGACAAGACAAAGCAAGAGGATCTGTCCAAAATTCCCTGAAACAGTTTTCCTGCTTAACCTGACTGCTTCGGAGGGATCTACATCGTAAAACCATACAAAAAAGTGAGCAAACAGATAACTCACTGCGAAATAGATACCAGGAATGATTAAAAAAATCAAACCCAGGAAAATTACAACTGTTACAAGTAAGTTCAGGATAAGCAATGGGATAAATTTATCAAAGCTTTTGAAAAAATCGGACAGCTCAACCGTCCGGTCCTGACGAATCAGATGTGATACGATATAGTACCCGGCAATGATGGGGCCACCCAGTAGCAATCCGGTGATGGGATTGGAGAGTGCAATTAATCCAACGATACTGTAAATGATATAAATGCCAGGAGATTTTCTTATGAGATTGAATCCCACCTGCAACACATTCTCAATGGAGAGTCTGTAGCCAGTGGATGCCTCATTCACTTTTTGCTCTATGTCGAAGATTACCTTCATGGATATCTTTTCGAAATTAATAAAAAATCGTACATTTAATAGAAATGCGGTATCCCAATGCAGGAGCATGAAAACCTATATGAAAAGATCCAGGAGATCCTTGGAGGAACTCCCGGCAACCTGAAAATTCTGGAGCAACAAATCGACATGGATCTGCAGGTGGAGTATTATGAATGTTCCAGAAAGTTGAGGAATGAGTTGGACGAATCATGGGCCTATGAGCACATGCAATATCTGATTGAGCCGGGATATTCACAAGACGTGAAGAAAGATATCCTGGCACGAATGGCATCCATAGAGAATGTTGAGTGTTACAGGGCCATTGAGTCTTACATTGATATTGCAGAAGAGTCGCTAAAGGATTGGGCATTACTTGCATTAAATGAGAGCCGTATGCAATTGGAGAGTGAAATCATGGAGGAGAACCAGGTTTTTATCTCAACAGGTTTGGGTGGAAGGCAACAAAAACTTCGTTATTTTGTAGTACTGATGTCGCGTGCAAATGCAGACCTGACCCAAACCCATCAAATGGTAATTCAAAATGAGTTTGAATTTATCCTGAAAAAATTTGATGCAGAAGTGGAGGAGTTGAATTTTTCGGGGTATCTGGCAACAATTCTGCTGTTATTACCCATGAACTATTCACTGAAGAAGGTATTCCAGGAGGCCATCAACGAATGCAATCAATATGGGGATTTTCTGAAGGACGATTTTATTGTTACCAATGTAAAAACCCTCTCTTTTAAGGAGATAAAAGAATTACTCAAAGATAAATCTGATAACAACTAGGTGCTCTCTTCGCCCAGATCCTCAAATTCCACATTTGTGAAGTCTTTCTCCTCTTCAACTGGTTGTTTGGGAGAATTGCTGCTAACAGTAGTTTCAGCAATCTCAGTCTCGTCCAGTTCAATGGGTTGGGGATTTGCTTCACGAATAAATTCAATGATCTCTTTCAGGCTATCGGCGAATTTGTCAAAATCTTCCTTGTAGAGGAAAAGCTTGTGTTTCTCATAAAAGAACTTACCATCGCGGTTGAACCTCTTCTTACTCTCGGTAATGGTCAGATAGTAATCGTTCCGGCGTGTTGCTTTAACATCAAAAAAGTAGGTCCTTTTCCCGGCCCTAACAGCTTTAGAATGGATCTCCTCCCGTCCTGGTGCCTGCGTTACAAGCTCTTCTGTTTTAGCATTTCCTTCATCAGTCATTACTTCAAATTTAGTTAGGGTTTTCTTAGTCTACTTCAAAAATGTGAAATATTTTAAACATATTCAAATTTTACTGCATTTTAGGGTCATACTAAACTTGCTGTCGAACAGATGTTTTATAGATTAAAATTTAGTGTAAATTTGCAAAGTTTATAATTATGGATAGAGGTTCTTTAACAAATGATCAGCAGGAGACAACTACGTATTAAAGCACTGCAATCTTTGTACGCTTATTACAAGACAGACAGAGAGGATATGGGGCGTTCCGAAAAGGAACTTAATTTTAACATTCAAAAAGCATTTGAGCTCTATCACTACCTATTGCTTTTGATCATAGATGTAATTCTCTATGCAGAATCCAGGATAGAACTGGCCAGGAACAAGCGTATCCCCACCCATGAAGACCTTCATCCAAACACACGGTTCATTGATAACCAGCTGGTAGACCAAGTGAGAAACAATGAATCACTGCTCAGATTTGTGGATCAACACAAACTGAATTGGAGCAACTATCCTGAACTTATCAAAGATATATATGCCAAACTGATTGAGAACGAGGAATATGCCTCATATATGTCTGCAGAGGAGAGTGGCTACGCAGAGGATAAGAAGATGATTACTCACATCTACACCCATGTGGTTTTTCCCAGTGAATTGCTCTCCTCCGTTATGGAAGAGCAGAGTATATATTGGAACGATGACCTTGAATTTATTACCAGTATGATTGTTAAGACCTTCAAAAAGTTCAAGGAAGGAGATGGTCCGGATAAATCTTTGATGGAGCTCTATAAGAGTGATGAGGACCGTGATTATGTGGTGAAACTTTACCGGCAAACCATTATTCACAGGGAAGAATATGTAGAATATATCAAACTGAATACAAGGAATTGGGACCTGGATAGAATTGCTTTCATGGATATTCTGATTATGCAGATGGCGATTGCAGAGCTCATTGGATTCCCTTCTATACCCATCAAGGTTACGCTCAATGAGTATCTGGAGATTTCCAAATTTTATAGCACTTCCAAGAGCAGTGTGTTCATCAATGGGGTGTTAGATAAAGTGGTGTTTCAATTGAAGGAGGAGAAGAAAATAGTGAAAAAGGGAAGGGGTCTGATCGGTGAGAACGATTAATGTCATACGCCTCGCTACCTCCGGGCTGTGGATGGCTGGAGTCCTGTGGTTGCTGTTATGTTCAGGACAAAATGACAGCCATGGGACAGAGAATGGCATGACGAGTGATATTATACAAGTTTGGAACAATCATTGAAGGAGAGAAAGAGCAAATATAAATAGTAGTGTTTAATGTTAATTTAAAAACCAGAGTATGAATTTATTATTTCAAATTTTATCTGCACCTGCAGGACCGGGTGCTGGTGGAGCAGGAATGCAATCATTGATTTTTCTGCTTTTGATTATCGTAGTATTCTATTTCTTTATGATTCGCCCTCAGGTGAAGAAGCAAAAAGAGGCAACAAATTTCAGAGGTTCATTGAAGAAAGGGGATAAAGTGACCACAACCGGGGGAATTTTCGGAAAGATCAATGATGTTAAGGAGCGGACTGTAACGTTGGAAATCGCTGACAATGTATTGGTAAAGGTTGATAAGACAGCGATTGCAGCTGATCCGGGAGACCAACCTCCGGCGAAGAAATAAACAAACTGTTTTGGAAAACGGTTTTCTACAGAAGTGGCCCAGGGTACCTGAAGGACAAAAACTGCAAATCAGGAAGAGGATTCTTATGTTTTCTGTCTTCCTGGTGATATCTTTTTTTATCTGGTTTCTTAATGCTCTGAGCAATAACTATACCTCTGTAATTGAGTACCCGCTTACCTACACTGACTTTCCGGAAGACCGGGTGTTTGTGGGTGAAGCACCCGAGCATCTTGAATTGCGTATTAATGCGCATGGGTATGCGATCCTGAGGTATAGGACTTTTCGAAAACCGGTTCCTATCAGTTTCAATGCATCTGCTTATACACTGAACATACCTGGTCAGGATAGTTCCAGGGCTTATATACTTACCCGGTATCATAAAGAACAGGTATCACGGCAATTGCCGGCAGAGTTGCAGCTACTGGAAATCAAACCTGACACCCTGCATTTCCAGTTTGCCAGGAGGATCACCCGGATGGTGAAGATCCTGCCAAATTTTCGGTATCAGGTGGATCAGCAGTTCACCCTAAAGGACGGAATCATTCTGGAGCCCGATTCTGTGGAAGTTACAGGTCCGGATATTATACTGGATACCCTGAGCTATGTATATACTGAAAGAAGTGATTTAGGGCAGCTTTCAAGGAATTTCAGTGATAAAGTAAAACTTAAAAGAGCCAGTGACCTGGAATATAACAGATCAAAAGTCAATTGCTCCTTTGAACTGGAACGTTTTACAGAGGTACAGTTATCCATCCCTATTGATGTATTGAACCTGCCTGACAGCATTGCCCTGCAGACATTTCCTTCAAGTACAAAACTCACCTGTAACGTGGGGCTTAGCAAATATGATCGGGTGGATGGGAGTTTAATACGTGCTGTGGTGGATTACACGGATATCAGGGAAGGAACCAAATTGCTGGATGTAAATATTCAAAATATTCCGGTCTATTTGATTAGTTACGAGTATTACCCAAAGACGGTTGAATACCTGAAGTCCAGAAGGTGATGTACCAGTTGGGAATAACAGGAGGGATAGGGAGCGGTAAAACGCTGGTTTGCAGTATTTTTGAAAAGCTTGGCATTCCGGTTTATTATGCCGATTCAGAGGCGCGGACGCTCATGAACAGTGACCCGGAGCTGGTGAGGGGAATTGTGGGCTTATTTGGCAAAGAGGCGTTCAATGGTGATTCTCTTAACAGGGAATTCCTGGCAAAAACTGTTTTTGGGGATCCGGATATGCTGGAAAAACTGAATGATTTGGTCCATCCGATAGTACGGAAAGATTTTTCTCTCTGGGTTGAAATTCAGACAGATGCACCTTATGTGGTGGAAGAAGCTGCTATTTTATTTGAGAGTGGAGCTGCTCGCTATCTCGATGGTTCGGTACTGGTGTATGCGCCGGAAGCGATGCGAATTCGCAGAGTGATGCAAAGGGATGGTGTGGATGAGGAGAGTGTGCGTCGACGTATGATTCACCAGATGGATGAGACAGATAAAATGAAATTGGCGGATCATATCATATACAACGATGAAACAGAGTTGCTTCTGCCTCAGGTCATTGCATTGCATAAGAAATTATTAATCAGTAGATAATCAGTTATGGCAAAATTTGGGAAATGGGTTGGACTCGGTTTGGGATGGGCACTGGGTGGTCCCATCGGTGGAATTCTCGGTCTGGCCGTAGGGTCAATATTTGATTCCGGAAAAAGTGAAATCACCGGTCAGGCCAGGAGTGTTCGAACCAGAACCTTAAGGGGTGATTACGCTGCATCCCTTCTGGTATTGATTGCTGCGGTAATGAAAGCCGACGGTCGGATTATGAAAAGTGAACTGGACTATGTCAAGCGCTATTTTGTAACCCGTTTTGGGGAGGACACTGCTTCGGAAGCTGTGGTTATGCTCAGGGACATACTCAAACAGGAGATTCCGTTAAGGGATGTGACCAATCAGCTGTCGCAGCAGCTGGACTACTCCTACCGCCTGGAAATGTTGCATTTTCTATTTGGGATTGCCTCGGCTGATGGTTCGGTCAGCGATGCCGAGAATCGCGTGATCAATCGAATCTCGGGGTACATGAGTATCAGCGACTCAGATTTCCAGAGCATCAGGGCCATGTTTGTCAGTCAGACCGATGCCGCCTATAAAATCCTTGAGATTGAGCCAACTACAGAGGATGAGGATGTGAAGAAAGGATATCGCCGCATGGCGATGAAGTACCATCCCGACAAGGTAAGCCACCTGGGTGAAGATTTCAAGAAAGTGGCCCACGAAAAGTTCAGAAAGGTCCAGGAGGCTTATGACCAGATAAAGAAGGAGCGTGGATTAAACTAGAAGTACTATATTTGCATCACTTTAATAACTGCGATGAACACGATCAAATTAAAAGACATTCTTTCAATCTCCGGTAAAGGTGGATTGTTCACGTACATTGCCCAGGCTCGCAATGGGATTGTGGTAGAGTCCATCGATGACAATAAGCGTCATGTAGCCGCGGCTACAGCAAGGGTAAGCTCCCTTGAAGATATTGCGATCTTTACACATGATGAAGAGGTACCCCTGGCGGATATTTTTTTCATGATCCATGAGAAGGCCGATGGCAAGGAGACTCTTTCTCATAAATCGCCAGTAAAGGAGCTAAAAAGCTATTTTGAAGAGCTTGTACCTGACTATGATGAGGAACGCGTTTACGTTTCAGACATCAAAAAAGTGTTCCAGTGGTACAATCAGTTGCTCGGCCATGACCTTTTGGAGGTGGTTGAGAAAGAGGAGAAAGAATCTAAATAGTTTTGGCTTCCTGCCAGATTGATTCCATTTCATCCAGGTTCATCTCTTTCAGAGATCGCCCCATCTCCGCAGCCCTTGCTTCCAGGTATTTAAACCTTTTAATGAATTTACGGTTTGTTCTTTCAAGGGCAGTTTCCGGTTCGATATCATATAAACGGGCTGCATTCACAATGGAAAACAGCAAATCACCTATCTCTTCCTCCATCTTCTCTTTCTGGTTGCCATTGATCAATTCATCTTTTACCTCATTGATCTCTTCAATCACCTTGTCCCATACCTGCTCCCTGTAATCCCAATCAAAGCCCACAGCCCTTGCCTTGTCCTGGATCCGGTGTGACTTGATCATTGCAGGCAAAGAGATGGGTACACCAGACAGGACGCTGCGGTTTCCCTCCTTCATTTTAAGCTCTTCCCAGTTTTCGATCACTTCGACCGAATCCTTTACCTTTCGTTCTCCAAATACGTGAGGATGTCTGAAAATCAGCTTTTTATTAATACCATCAATCACATCTGCAATATCAAATACTCCTTTTTCAGATCCAATTTTTGAATAGAATACAATGTGTAGCATCAGGTCACCAAGCTCCTTCCTGATCTCCTCAAGATCCTGATCCATGATGGCATCGGCAAGTTCATATGTCTCTTCAATGGTGAGGTTTCTCAAGCTCTCCAGGGTTTGCTCCCTGTCCCAGGGACACTTCTCCCTCAACTCGTCCATAATCTCAAGAAGACGTTCGAAAGCCTTCAACTTCTCTTCAGTACTGTGCATTTTATAACTCTTTGAATTCAACCCTTATAGTTGAGCTGGTATTTAATTTTAATAATCCGGCCGCGTTTCCATTTCGAATGGCAATTTCCAGGAGGTTCACAGCATTGAACAGGGCCAACAGTTCACCTGGTGGTGTTTCGTTGTACTTGTTGCTGATTCTATTGATCATATAGTGTTTACTCTGGACATAGATCTCAAACTTCCTTCCATTCCCAACCCGATCAAATAATTCCTTTGATATATTCGTGATGGCGTTCTGGTATGAATCGATATGGATGATGCTCCCGGTAATGGTTTGATCCTCAATGGTTGGCCTGAGTGGGGTCTGTTTATTATAGCTATTGGTGGGTGTACCCAGCTCCGTTAAAGGAGCCCCTTTGGCCAGTTTGCAGGCAACTTCTGCGAAGATCGACAAGGAGATAAAACTGGCTAAATGCTGCTTAGCAGAGTAGGCGAGTTTCACTACAATTTCGGGTTCTGGTCCGCCAAGTAATCCCAGAATGCCATTATCAGCACACAGGAAATATTGGTTATTCATCCTGGCAGCGAGTATTTGACCTCCAGCTTCAGGCTCCGAATTAACAGCGATAATATGGATGGTATTGTCTGGAAAGTTGGGGTAGCTGTTCCTTACCACAAATGCGGCCTGGGCACTGTTGAACGGTTTTACCCTGTGGTTGATGTCAACAATTCTTGCTTCCGGACAGCTGGAGAGAAGTTTTCCTTTGAGAGATGCAACATAGTAATCATTTTCGTTCCAGTCAGACGTAAGCGTGATGATGTGCATGGGTTCGCGGCAGGGATTTTCTTATTGGAATGTTGAAAAAAACAGCTTAATTTGCACATCCAAAAGTAGTGATTATAATTTAATTTATGGCGGAAAAGCTTATCTATTTGGAAGGTGTCGATCCGGTTGATTTCTATGGTGTAAACAACGTTCGCTTCAATAAATTCATTAATTTATTCCCCGATTTGAAGATTGTTCCCAGGGGGAATGAAATACGAATTTCAGGCGAGAAAAAGAGGCTGGAGGAATTTGAGGATAAAATAGATCTATTCATTCGTTATCTTCGTAAATTCCAGTCGGTGAACCTTCCTGATATAGAGGATTTGTTGAATGGTAATGCTAACCATAAAATGGAGGTGCCAGGGAACGAGGATGAGGTGTTGTTGCACGGGGATCGTGGAAGGAAGATCAGAGCCATTACAGTGAACCAGAAGCGACTGGTGGAGGAAGGTATAAAAAACGACTTGCTGATCGCTGTGGGACCTGCCGGGACCGGAAAAACTTATACGGCTATTGCTATGGCTGTTAAAGCGTTGAAGGAGAGGGAGGTGAAGAAGATTATACTAACTCGGCCAGCAGTAGAGGCCGGTGAAAAACTGGGATTTCTACCGGGAGATTTCAAGGAGAAGCTTGATCCCTATATGCAACCACTTTATGATGCGCTGAGGGATATGATCCCCGCCCGGAAATTGATCCAGTTCCTGGAGGATGGGACCATCCAGATTGCTCCACTGGCATACATGAGAGGACGCACCCTGGATCATGCATTCGTAATCCTGGATGAGGCACAAAATGCCACAGTAAGTCAGTTAAAAATGTTCTTAACCCGAATGGGTCCTGATGCCAGGTTCATTGTGAATGGTGACGATTCGCAGGTAGATCTTCCCCGGCGTGAGGATTCGGGACTCATTCAGGCGATGAAGATACTGGGTGGAATCAAAGGGATCTCAATCATACGATTTGATGACCGTGATATCATCCGCCACCGTCTTGTGAAGTCGATTGTAGATGCATATAAGGGAAAGAAAGTATAAAGGAGTAAAAGTGTAATAAAACAGCTAGCTATGGCCAACGCATTAAAAGGAACCAAATTCAAACTGGCAGGACAGAAGAGCCTGTATACAGGGAAAGTACGTGATGTATATAACATCAATGATGATTACCTCATTATGGTTGTATCGGACCGGATCTCGGCATTTGATGTGGTTCTTCCAAGAGGAATCCCCTACAAAGGGCAAGTACTAAATCAGATTGCTGCAAAATTTTTGGATGCCACTTCTGATATCGTTCCCAACTGGAAAATTGAATCACCGGATCCCAATGTTACTGTGGGGCATATGGCTGTACCCTACAAAGTGGAGATGGTTATCCGGGGCTATGTTACAGGCCATGCCTGGCGGGAATACAGATCTGGCAAGAGAATCCTTTGCGGCGTTCCGATGCCAGATGGTTTGAAGGAGCATGACCGCTTTCCGGAGCCGATTATTACACCCACAACAAAAGCAGCCGAGGGACATGACGAGGATATTTCACGGGAGGAGATTTTTGCCAGCGGATTAGTACCGGAAGAGGATTATAAGAAACTGGAGGAGTATACTCGGAAGATCTTCCAGCGTGGAACGGAGATGGCAGCAGAGATGGGCTTGATTCTTGTGGATACCAAATATGAATTCGGGAAGAAGGATGGCCAGATCGTTTTGATCGACGAAATTCATACACCTGATTCATCCCGCTACTTTTATGCGGATGGGTATGAAGAGCGCCAGGAAAGGGATGAGCAGCAGAAACAGTTATCCAAAGAGTTTGTTAGACAATGGCTGATCAGTAACGGATTCCAGGGCAAAGAGGGACAGGTGGTGCCCGATATGCCGGATGAATTCGTCAAAGAGGTTTCTGACAGGTATATTGAACTTTACGAAAGCATCACTGGTGAAAAATTTGTGAAAGCAGATACAACCAGCATTGAAAAGAGGATCCTAAATAACATCAATGAATTTATCTCTAAATAGGAAGCATCTATATATCATACTGGGACTATTTATATTTCATGCAACGGTACTGGCTCAGGAGCCGGTAACGGTGGAAAGATCTGTGAATAAAGTGATCCTTGAGGGAACGGTCTACTACATTCACGTGGTTAAACCGGGACATACCCTCTACTCTATTGCTAAAGCATACAACATCTCCCAGAAGGAGATTGCCATCGAGAATCCAGGGGTGATGTCGGGGCTCCAGTTGGGTCAGGCATTGAAAATTCCTGTGGAGCCAACCATGGAGGAGGAGATTGATACTTCAACTGTAGACGAACCAGGTGAACCGGGTGAAACGCATATTGTTCAGCAGGGAGAAACCCTTTATGGGATCGCCAGACTATACGATTTGGATGAAAATGATCTGGTGGAAGCTAACAGGGGAGTATATGCAACTACTCTTCGACCGGGAATGAGATTGACCATTCCTGCAAAGGGCGAAAGCGAACAGGAACCAGCATACAATGAGGAGGGCATAGCATACCACAAGGTAAAACGACGTGAAACACTCTATTCCATTGCCAGGTATTATGGTATAGCAGTGCAGGAGATACGGGTTGCTAATCCCGAATTGGGATGGGGTGGGCCAAAAACAGATCAAGTTATCAGGATTCCTTTACCACAGGTAACAGACCGTCCTGAAACTGCCATGGATACCATTCCGGATGACTCTGTTCAGTTTGTGGAATCAGATACAATATTGGAAGATTATACATACGAGGAATTAGTGTTCGAGCATGATGATCCTTTTCGAACCTACAGAATCGCCTTTTTCATTCCTTTCGATTTTCAGGTACCGGAACCACTTGACTCCCTGATCAAGGATGTGGAATCGATTACCCGTCGGAACAGGATCATTGAACGCTACAGGATGGAGGAGAAGATTCCCCAGGCAGTCAATTTTCTCGAATTTTTTCAGGGTTCACTCATGGCTATCGATTCACTGCGGGAGACAGGAATGAAACTGGATGTACGTTTCTTCGATACTAAGAAAAGCATGGATCATACACTTTCACTTCTTTTAGATGATGACCTGGAAGATTTTGACCTGTTTATCGGACCATTTTACCCGTTCAATCTTGAAATCATCTCTGCCTTTGCCAGTAAATACAAAATCCCTCTTGTTACACCGTATTATAATGAACTGGACCTTGTCCGGAGCAATCCATATCTCTTTCAGCTTAGCCCATCCATGGAATTGGAGTATCGCGAGGTGGCCAGGCTGGTTGCCAGCAAACATATGTACAATATAGTGTATGTGAGGGAGGAGGACTCTCTGAATGTCGAGAAACACGACTACTTCAAAGAGCTGATCTTTGATGGATTTGATGATTACCGTCCGACGGAACCTGTCATTTTTAAAGAGGTTGTTCAGAAGCTTGAACATACAGATGAGATTATACACTCTCTCTCTAAGGATAAAAAGAACCTGGTTATAGTGCCCACCCGCAATGAGGCACTGGCCAGCAGGGTAGTCTCATCCCTCTTTTTCCAGCTAAAGGATTATGAAATTGAAGTGATTGGT
>JAUVKN010000280.1 GCA_030596245.1 Bacteroidia bacterium
CGAGTAATAAAAAGAGTTGGATTTATACATATAACCAAAAAACTGCTGCAGATCTTTTAACAGCAAATGGGGTAAGGGTGACTCAGTCTTACAATACATTATGGATTAAGGCCAACCAAAATCTATTGTATGCTGAAAATAATAAGGAGGGGCATAAAATCATCTTAGAACTATATTGTCCCTATCAAAGATTTCTTGAGTTACTTAGAACAGGGCAGACTCAAAGCATTGAATTCTTAGTAACTGGTTATTTTGGGAGTATTTCTTCGAATAGTAAAATATATGGCGTTTTAACCCAGGTCCATGCTGAAAAGCAAATAATTAAATGTTCAAACGGGCATGAATTTGATAAAGATGCTGGATATAAATTTTGTCCTACCTGCGGAGAGCCCTTAAAATGAAGATTCAAATTAGCAATTGCAAAAACTACTTTGACTTTCGATCCAGGATCTTCTCTATCTCATCCATGAGTTTATTCATGGCTGAGATGGTTGAATCAAATACCTGGGATCCTGTCATATCAACTCCAGCTTTCATCAGTAATGCAATAGGATAATCTGACCCTCTCATGCTCTGCCTGGTACTAATTAATCAGTTCAATATCCTTTGGAGTGTTGGCTTCACCAACGATGACTTCATAAGAGCCATTTTGCAGATTAACCCGGTATACTTTGTTCCCGAAATTTGAGGTAACATAGGCAAAATTGCCCTGTACAGCTATGCCAGTGTTGTGCCATTCGGGCAATTCGCAGACTTGGTTTTCACCTTCATCTTCCGTAAATGAGAATAACTTTTTTGATTGAACCAAATAATAGGTTCCATCTGCATAATCAATATCACCCAGCCAGCCGGGAAGATGCTGGAAATCCTTAAAAACCGACCACTGGTAGTTGTCCAGGTCGATCCTGACAAGCTGGCTGTTCCCGTCCTCGGAGATTATTAAATTGTTCTCCACGACTACGCCATTTACACTTTGTAAGCTTTCGTCTGGTGGAGCGTTGGTGAAGGACATCGATTTCACCAGCTCACCTACCGAATTCGTAAAGCTAACTGTATCGCGATCATTATCAAAAAATGCCAGGTTTTCATCGGGTAATACACACATTTGTAAAGGATAGGCGATCCGGTTATCAACGGTAATCGATCTGATTAAACCACCCTCGGGATTATAAACGGATACGTCATGACCCCAGTGTATGTAGATCTTGTTTTCAAATACTTCCAGGTCCCTGCCTCCATCACTATTAAACAGGGTTTTCACTCCTTCATGATTCAATAACCAGATCCCGTCGTTGTCGCTGAAAATAAGTACCCCTTCAGCGGGCATGCATTCACTTGTGGTAAAAACCACCTGGGTTCCGTATGCAGTTCCCGAGGAATTGGTGGAGTATGCCCTGACAAAATATTCATTGCTGCATGTTAAGCCGGTCAACATGCTTGTAAATTCTCCAGGGCCCGATCCGTCTGTGGTATGGTTATCATCAAGTGTGGGGTTTTCTAAAGTGCTCCAGCAAACACCCCTGGCAGAGACCGGGTCACCCCCTTCCGAAATTACGTTTCCCCCACTTACAGAAGAAGTCACAGTAATGGCACCTACCAGGGCCGTTGTAACTTCAGGAAGGTTCGGCGGAGGTGTAGTAAAAGTTTTATTCTTCCCGTATTCTGGTTCTTCACCGGTAGTTACGTATGCACGAACAAAGAACTTCACATCCGGAGGCAGTTCTGCAATTGTACTGGTGAATGTTCCAGCAGTTTCTTTGGTTCCTATTCTTGTTAACTCGTCATTTATTGTGGGATTTTCAAAGGGTGACCAGCAAAATCCATGCTGTACTATATCCTCATTCCCGATATTGATTACCCGCCCGGTCAACCTGTATTGTCCCTCTGAAAGCTCTTCAACAGACTCGGTTTTGAATACCAGGATCGATTCAGGATCAAACCGCTCACATGTATAGGTGAATATCATGGAAATTACAGTTCCAATCAGTATCAGAACCATCACAGAGAAGATATTTTTCTTTTTCAGTATCATGGAAGCAAGAATCTCATTCTTTTTTCAGAAAAATAAAATCACCACCTTCATCACCCACATTCCTTATTTCTCCATACTTTGGGATGGCATCGCTATTATTGATCACGGCAATGCGGAAACTGCTGAACAACTGCTCCGAGGACAAATAGGTATTCTCATTCTCATTCAGCCTGTCAATGAGGTACCTGGTGAATGAACTCCTGTCGGGCACTTCCGTCAATGTTCCGCTCGTCATGGCCTTTCTGCTCTGCAAATTATACAGTAGCTCATAGGCCTTGTCCTCTTTCTTGAATCCCGATCTTGTGTTAAATATGGCTCCGGCAAAACATGCATCCGTTATCAGAAGCGTATGCTTTGAATTGATGGTTTTCAAATAGTCAACAAGGGTGCTGTTCCTGAACCAGTTGGCCGTAGTGTTCAGATAAGCGTCAGCAGGAAACCAGTACCCTACATTCGCCCTCTCATCCCAGGTACCATGACCCGCATAAAAGATCAGTACATTGTCATCGGGTGTGACAATGTTTGCCAGGTGATCAAGTGCTCCCACGATATCGTTTCGTGTGGCATCCCTGAGTATCACCATTTCATTTTCGTGAAATGAATACCTTGAAATCAACAGTTCATAAAGCTTCCCGGCGTCTTTTACAGGGTTTTGCAGATCAGGCAGATCAGGATCGTGGTAATTGTCGATTCCGATGATCAATCCATAGTACTTTGATGATTCAGAGATCTTATCTGCAAGGGTGGGAACCGGGGGAATATATTCTACAGTATATAACTGTTCTGCCACGTTATCCAACACGTCAGATGTAACCAGCCTAATTTGATTCTTACCGGGTTCAAGTACCAGCCTGGATGAAAAAATCCCTGCCTCATTGATATTCCTTATATCGGAATTCACAGAGATAAACTTCACACCACTTTCATCGGTAACCTCCCCAATTAGATCAAACTCTTTTGTATTAGTCTGGAATGTATCATTTTCAGGAATAAAGGGTGACATTAGCCTGATTGCAGGGGGTTGTGTATCAGGCAGGTTGTTTATAAGGAATTTCACGCTCTTGCTTTCAACTTCCTGACCATGAAGTGGCTGCAGCATCCAGGTCACTGTTATGGCTGCCAGGATCAAAGCCGGTCTTATATACATGTGTGTTCTCATTTCATTTTTCAAAAAGTGTATCTGAAACAAACCAGCGGAGCATATGAAAGAGGATCAATATCAGTACGTATGGATATATTATTCAAATCACCAATCGATGGACCACTCATCAGATCCGATGTACCCATCCATGTCCATATGATGTCCGTGATCCATATCCCAATGGCAGCATACGCCAACCCTTCAGAAATCTTATCCTGCCGGACCGATTTGTTGAAAGCCGTTTCAGCCTCTGTCGGATCCTCCATCTCTTCAATGGAGTCAAATGTTTGAATAGACTGCCTGTTGAGTATGACCGAACCTATGATACAACCATAGCCTGCCACCCCCCTGATCCAGTGCGGATTTCCGGTAACACGGGATAATCCCAAACCGGGAATGGCCAATGACTGCAATACAATACTGGTACGATTAAATGTGGTTGAACCTGATACGGGGGCATCCTCATTAACTTTAGAGGCTTTCTCAGAGGTATCTTCGAGGGTATCTTCAGGTATAACCCCGGACTTTGATTCTTCAACCTCTTCATCAATCATCTTTTGTACAATCTCTTCTTCGGGTTTGTTGGTAACTGGTGCGGGAGGAGGGATTACCCTGGCATTGATCTTTACAAAGACATAGGCATTGATCTGAATATTATCTGCTTCTAGATTCCATGTGATATGCTTATTCCTGCCTCCATCTTCCACCATACCAATGTCTCCATCCAATGCATCCGCATCAAACGGATTCCCGTCCTCATCATTTATCTCAACACTAATCACATATTTCTCCAATGGATCACTGTTCTCAATATCATAGTATATATGAACCATGTTATCCTTCAACTCAAGCCGTGGCTCAGAGATCTGTACGATTGTCTGGGAATTGCATAACGGACCAGTAAGGACTAATGCAATGATCAGCAGGGAATGATGGAGTTTTCCCATTATAAGATCCGTTTTTAGTTTAAGGCACCAGCCAGGAGATCCTCTGCACCGATCCTAAATTCATACCAGACTGATAGTCAAATATAACAAGAGAGTTTGTAAGTCACAAATATTAGCGGTAAGGAGTGTAGTATCACACAGATCAGTGGCCCTAAGACTGTTCTGATCAGGCGAATATCATCAAAATGACCGGAAGTTCTCTTTATCATTGAGAGCCCGGTAAATATAATTTGATTGCCTGCTCCTACTATACCATACCGAGGTATTAAATGTGCACGGTATATGTAATATGTTAATAATCAAAAATTTGTTGACTTGAACTGGGATATTTCGTAATTTGTTGTAAATAATCCAACCAAACTCTTATTAGAAAGTAATAGATCTATTGCGCTCCGGGACAACAAGCACTATGGATATTCCGGTCTCCCCACCTTACCCATAAACATTATCGCCGAGGTGGAGTTCTCCTTGATCACATAGAGGAACGGGCTATTGGCTTTGAATATGGTTGGAACCGGTGCTGAGATTTCTCTTATTTCCACGATGGTTGCTGCGGCCGCTTCGGTGCCTTCTTCCTGGACATCAATAAAAGTCTGATGTATGACTCTGGAAATATACAAGCCATCACCCGGCGTGATCCGCGAGAAATCGGCACCTCCTCCAAAAGCAATACCGAGTCCTAGATTGATTAGGGGATCGTTCAGCAGGTCCTTAAAATCATAGGTGAATTTTGGCAACTCGATCTGTACATTTTGAGTTGTGGGAGATGCAAACCAGTTGTTCCAGGTGTCAATGTCCATCTTATCCACAAGGTCGTCAAGGTTGCTATTACCGGTGGGCAACATGACTACCATGCTGAAGGTACTGTCACCATAGGGTAGCTCCACAGCTGTGAAGTCCTCATTGGCCGTGTAATTGAAGCTCCCGTTGATCTTCATGAAATCTGCATCAAAAGCAGAACCATCCTCCAGGTGGAATTCACCTTCATAGGTATCCTCGGGATCGAACTGGTATTTCCACTTTGCATTGAAATAGATGGCGTTTACCAGGTACATCACAGCATCTGAGGGGATAAAGTCGAGCATGTCCCTGATCTTATCATTGGTTTTATCCTCGATCCATCCATTGATGATATCCACTGCTCCGGGATCCGAAAAATCGAGTTCCTCCACGGCTGCATCAAAATAGTCCTGGTTGGTTGTTATAAACTCAGCTAATACAGGATAACCCAACTTATACCAGATGCTGTTGGCAATGGAAAATTCAACCAGATCGTCCAGATGAATGAGCTGGTCCATGAGGTCCTTATAGCTCTCATTCACCTCCTGGTTGGTCAGATTGCCAAAATGCAGTA
>JAUVKN010000056.1 GCA_030596245.1 Bacteroidia bacterium
GAACCTCTTGGCAAAGCTACCTGAGGTGGCTTCATACATTTATGCCAAACTATACAGGGACGGGAAAAGGATTCAGTCCAACCCCAACCTGGATATGGGAGCTAACTTTGCACACATGATGGGGATACCCGCCCCTTACGATGATGTGTCCAGGCTCAACTTCATTATTCATGCCGACCATGAAAGCGGGAACGTAAGTGCCCATACAGGTCACCTGGTGGCCAGTTCACTTTCAGACATCTATCTCTCCATATCAGCCATGGTCAACGGACTGGCCGGACCACTGCACGGACTTGCCAACCAGGAAGTTCTAAGATGGTTACAGGATCTTGCGGGTAAAATGGAGGGACAAATTCCCAGTGAGGATGAGATGAAGCAGTTTGTATGGGATACACTCAACTCTGGTCAGGTGATTCCGGGATTCGGTCATGCTGTCCTCCGGAAAACCGACCCGCGCTATACATTGCAGCGTGAATTCTGTCAGACCCATATGAAAGATGACATCCTGTTCAAGTATACCGATTTGCTGTATAAGGTGGTACCTCCCATCCTGAGAGAACAGGGCAAGGCGAAGAATCCATGGCCCAATGTTGATGCGCAGTCAGGGATCATTCACTGGCACTATGGAATTACCGAGTATGAGTTCTATACCGTACTATTCGGAATTGGACGTTCCATCGGTATTACCGCTAACCTTATCTGGGACAGGGCCCTTGGTTATGTATTGGAGCGACCCAAATCGGTAACCACCGACATGCTCGAAAAAATAGCCATGAAAGCCAAAGAAGCCACTAAGAAGGATAAAGAAGGTAATTGCAAGGAGGTTACCAACTAGAATCCATCCCATATTTCATAGGGATCACCAAAAAAATCCTCTGCTACTGCGGGGGATTTTTTTTGTAAACCTCCCATGGAAGAGCAACACCGTAAGATTGAAGAGAATATCAATGAATGGATGGGAGTGATCCACGACCAGATCGATGACCTGATGGTGATCGGGATCAGGCCAGCAAGTTTTTCATCATCTTGATCAGTACCTCTGCCTGGAATGGTTTGGCGATGTAATCATCCACCCCTGCAGCCAGGCAGTTCTCCCTATCCCCTGCAAGGGCATTGGCAGTAATGGCAATAATGGGGATGTGACTTTCGCCTGTGGATTCAATTTCGCGTATCTTCTTGGTGGCAACTATTCCATCCATCACAGGCATCATAATATCCATAAGGATCAGGTCATATTGTTTGAGCCCGAACATCTCCAGGGCCTCTTTCCCGTTACTGGCCACATCAATCTGACTTACCTGCTTATGCAGACTCAACAGGACAATTTTCTGGTTGATCTTATTGTCCTCAACCAGCAGGATCTTTGCACTTATCAGGACTATCCCCCTCTTGATGCCCTTATCCACCTCCATCATTTCGGCGGGATCTAATACGCTTCTGGTGGTATCCTTTGCAAAATCCTGGAAAAATGAGACTGAAGCAAGCTCCCCAACACTGGCAGATGTCAGCTCGCTTTCACTCTCCTGCAGCAGGGAGTGGGCATTGGCCAGGTTGGAGACCTGATAACTGCTGCTCCGTTTCAGGGATTCCACATAAGTGACCAGTTCAGAACCCAGGTCAGTCTCCACCCTGAACTTCAGTTCAAGACGCACCTGGCTCGGGCTTTCCCGCAGGTTGTTAATATGCAGTTCAATGGGATTTCTGGTATGCTTATAGATGCTCAATCCCTTGATGATGTTCACCACCAGGCTCCTCAACAGACTTGGGTCCCCAATCAGGTAATGCGAAATATGGTCAGACCGATGGATGGTCACCTCTTCATGGAAGGAGGAACTCGACTTCAGGATGCTGACAGCCTCTTCCAGCACCCGGGTCAGGTCAAAAGAGATAATACTTTTCTTATAATCGATGATCCCCGGGGAGGCAATTTCCACGATGTTGTTCACATCTTCAATAAGGTTGTTGGTAGATGCCTTCAGCGTCTCCATCAAATCCTTTTGCTCAGAGGTCAGACTGATATCATGGACCAGGTTGTTGATCAGGGCGATGTTGCTTAGAGAAGTCCTTAACTTATGGGATAGCCTGGACATAAACTCATCCTTTTGCACAATCTCGCTCTCCGCCTTACTCCTTGAATCCTGCAGGCTGTTGAGTAACTCGCGGTTCGATCGCTCAATAAAGAGGGCGAGAAAGATCACCAGGGTGTAGGAGGAGAAGAAAACCAGTGCGTTGTAAATATCCAGTTGAATGCCCTTTTCGAATAACGGAAAAAAATTAAACACCAGGGTCACAAGTCCCAGGGAAAAGGGTACCAGAGCCCCGTATTTGCTGTTAATACTCACAGCTGCCAGGGGGAAGAGCAGGTAAAAAGCTATGATCAGGCCCCCTGAAATACCAAGATTGAGGAGGTACCCCGAGAGTAAGATCAGGGCTGTGAGCATGAGGGCAAGGATGCTGTTCGAATTTGGTTTTTGGGCTGCAGGGATCAGGAAAAAGATGGCAGCACAAGCAAGCAGCATAATACTGTTCAGACCAATCAGGATGGGCTTCATGGTAACAGAAGACCACAGGATTGACAGAAGCAGCAAAACGAAAAGGATCATGAAAAAGAGGTTGATCCTCTTGATCCTGTTCACCAGCGCCTGTTCCATCTTCTCCTTGATGCCATAGGAGATGATCCGTTGCAGAAATTGGGGAAACATGGGTATTCTTAAATGGCTTTCATGAGCAAAGAAAGAGAAAATTTGTGCAATCCTGAATAATATTGGCGTTATTTTTGTATCAGAAACGTATATTAGTTAGTAATTTTGCAGATGGAGGAGCTATGTATATGTTGAAGCGAATAACAGGTTTATGGGTGATGCTGATACTTGTCACGGCATTGATTGCCCAGGAGGGTGAAAGAGACGGGCTTGTGAAGTATTCGCCCGATTTTGAATTCAGGGATGGAATATTTGCCAATTTTGATATGGTGAAGGCCAACCTCCCACTTCCGCCGGCCAGGATCGTTACCGATGTGGACATGTTCGACAGGGAGTTCTATGACAAGGTCACAGCAGCGAAGGAGATTGTGATCTATGACAACAATGGGGTGAAAAAGGTGATGAAAACCAAGAGCGTCTGGGGATACGGACGCAATGGGGTGCTGTACATCAATGTGGGCTCTGCTTTTCACAGGATCAGTTTCGTTGGTAACATCTCTCATTTTGTGGCTTCGGTGACCACCTACAATTCAAATTATTACGATCCCTATTATTACAATCCTTACTATTCAAATTCCTATTATAACAACCGGTACTATTCGCCGCAGTCCAATATTGGCAATACGGAACTGAGACAATACCTGCTCGATTTTGCAACGGGTGAAGTGCTGGATTATGATATCGAGAGTGTGGAGGTGCTGCTCATGAGGGACCCGGAGCTGTCTGACGAGTTTCAGGCACTAAAAAATCGGAAAAAGAAGCAGATGAAATTTGTCTTTATCCGTAGGTTCAATGAGAAACACCCGCTCTACTTTCCTGCCAATTAAACTATCTTTTAACCATAGAAAACCCATTTCATGAAAAAATTAACTGCCCTTTTGCTTGTGATGATTTCATTTCTTCACCTGCAGGCCCAAAGGGAATACCTTCCGACACCGGAGGACCTGGTGCGTTTTCATACCACCAAAACCTATGTGGTGTTAAGCGACAATCCCATGGCAGAGTACAATTTTGAGATTCAGGATGCCATCAAAAAATATTGGAACATCACAGAATATGAATTTCTCCAGTTCGATGAATTTGGGGATAAAAGTGTGGACAAAAATGCCTCCTTTCTGTATATGGCAGCTGTCAATTTTGAGAAAGATAAATCACACACCAGGTACGATTTCCTTTGCGTATCGCTTGGCGGGGACTATGAATCCATCGACGATATGAAAGATGTGGCCAATCTTCCCCTAAGTTACTACGGGGTGGATGAGGACCGTTATACCTATAAACTGGGTACCATGGTGAAGTTTCTTCAGGACCATATCCGGATGATTACGGAGAATCCTGATATGGTTTCCCAGAATGTGTACAAACATTATAACGACAATATGGGCGACATGATGGGTAAAACACTTTACGTGGTTGAGGAGGAGCTTGCCCGCGAGGTCTCTTCCGAAGCGAAAATCAGATCCATCTATCCCAATAAGGTGAAGATCGTTGAACGGGAAGAGATCAAGGAGCTGATCATGGCAGGGGATGAGAATGCGGTATTCCTTCACAAGGTTGGTCCCGATGGAAAAAAAATGAATGCACGGGTATATAAGATCCTGATCGGTGCTGCCGATGGGAAATTCTATTACTTCGATTACCATAAGGTCAACAGCAAGAAGCCGGATGCATTCCTGGGCAGTGATTTTAAGAGACTGGCCAAAGCCCAACAATAGAAGCGAACGAGTCAATGGCAGATAAACCATCCATTCCAAAAGGAACCAGAGATTTCACTCCCCTGGAGATGACCAGGCGGAACCACATTTTTGATACCATCCGTAAGATCTTTAAAACCTATGGCTACCTTCCCATTGAGACACCGGCCATGGAGCACCTCTCATCCCTCATGGGAAAGTATGGGGACGAAGGTGACAAACTTCTTTTCAAGATCCTGAATTCAGGCGATTTTAAGAACAAGTTGTCTGACGATGAGCTCGCAACTATTCCGGCTGGTAAGCTGGGCACAATGATCTCTGAGAAGGGATTGAGGTATGACCTGACCGTGCCCTTTGCCCGGTATGTGGTGCAGCACCGCAACGAGATCGTTTTCCCATTTAAGCGTTACCAGATCCAGCCGGTGTGGCGGGCCGATCGTCCCCAACGAGGCCGGTACAGGGAATTTTACCAGTGTGATGTGGATGTGATCGGCAGTGATTCATTGTTGAATGAATTTGAACTGATCCGGATCATGGACCAGGTTTTCAGTGTACTGGGACTGAAGGTGGTGATTAAGATGAACAACCGCAAGGTGCTGACCGGTATCGTGGAGATGATCGGGGAACCCGATCGGATGATCGATGTGACAGTGGCCATCGACAAGTTGGAGAAGGTGGGATTGGAAAAGGTGATGTTGGAGCTGGAGCAAAAGGGTTTGAAGAGGGACTCCATAAAGAGACTGGCACCGGTGCTTCAAATGGAGGGCAGCAGCCTGAAGAAGATGAAATTTCTGGAGGGATACCTGGAGGGTTCCCACATTGGAGAAGAGGGACTTTCGGAGATCAGTCAGCTTTTCGGCCTTATGGAAAATGACCCTGCGGAGGCTGAGTTTGAGCTTGATCTTACCCTGGCCCGGGGACTCAACTATTATACAGGCAGCATCTTCGAGGTGAAATCTGCTGAGGTGCAGATAGGAAGTATCTGCGGGGGTGGAAGGTATGACGACCTGACCGGGATTTTCGGACTGGACGGCGTATCGGGTGTGGGAGTATCTTTCGGAGCCGATCGAATTTATGATGTACTCCTGCAACTTGACCGTTTCCCGAGAAAGGATGAGATGGATACGCAGCTGCTCTTTGTGAATTTTGGTCAGCGCGAGGCACTACATATTTTTCCAATTCTGGGTCAGTTGAGAAAAAACGGGATCGCTTCCGAACTCTACCCCGATGTGGCCAAGATGAAAAAACAGATGAGTTATGCCAACGCCCGGAAGATCCCATTCGTTGCCCTGGTGGGTGAGCAGGAGATAGAGGACGGAGTGATAACCCTCAAGGAGATGGAGACCGGGAATCAGGAGCGACTCACCCCGGATCAACTGGTGGATCGTCTATCGTGAAATCCTTGTTGAGACTGTCTTAAAACATTTCGGAAACCCATCCCGGTTCGTTTTTTTTTCTGTTATTGAATTACGATTGCGCATTGACTGTGTCGAGCTCGTAAAAACTCGGTTGAGGCTGTCTCAAAAGGGTCAACCTCACTGTTTTTCTGAGGGATACTTTTTCGTAACGTGCTTATTCACTGCGTGAAAAATGCCAGGTTACTTCCAAAGTTTCCCTCAGAATAAATCAATAGAGGACTTTTAAGTCAGTCTCTGGCGAGCGCAAAAAATAAACCAACAGAGAAAATGAAAAAGGTACACCTGGTAACCACCGAAAAGATTGGGTGGAAGAAATTTGAAGAGATTATTACCGACCAACGGCAAATTTCCCTCTCCGATGAAGTGATCGGGAAGATCTCAACCTGCAGGGATTACCTGGACCACAGGCTTGAAAAGGAGGAGGAGATTCTTTACGGGATCAACACGGGATTTGGTTCTCTTTGTGATACGGTTATCTCCAAGGAAAACCTGGGCCTTTTGCAAAAGAACCTTGTGATGTCGCATGCGTGCGGAGTGGGAGATGAGGTTCCCAAAGAGATTACCAGACTCATGTTGCTGTTGAAGATCCAGTCCCTCTCCTACGGCAATTCGGGGGTTCAGGTGGCGACCGTTCAGCGCCTTGCCGATCTGTATAACCATGACATCCTGCCCGTGGTCTATACCTATGGTTCTCTTGGAGCCTCGGGTGACCTGGCTCCGCTGGCCCACATGAGTCTCCCTTTGCTGGGTATGGGGGATGTGGACATGAAGGGTGTCAGGATGAAGGCATCAGAAGCGTTGAAGAAGATGGGATGGGATCCCATTGACCTGCAATCCAAGGAGGGACTGGCACTGCTCAATGGTACACAGTTTATGAGTGCATATGGGGTTTACCTCTGCATGCGGATTTTTAAGCTCTCCAGGCTGGCCGACATCATTGCGGCCCTGTCACTGGATGCTTTTGACGGAAGGATCGAGCCTTTTCATGAGTTGATACAGCAGATAAGGCCCCACCAGGGGCAAATTGTTACAGCCCGAAGGATCCGCTGGTTGCTGAATGGGAGTGAACTGATCTCCCGGTCCAAAGCACATGTGCAGGATCCCTATTCATTCAGATGCATACCCCAGGTACATGGAGCCTCAAAAGATTCTATCAATTATGTAGCCTATGTGTTCCGCAACGAGATCAATTCAGTCACAGACAATCCGACCATCTTCCCGGAGGAGGATATGATCATCTCAGCAGGGAACTTCCATGGTCAGCCTCTGGCCCTGGCACTTGACAACCTGGCCATTGCCATGAGTGAGATCGGGAATATTTCCGAACGGCGTACCTACCAGTTGGTTTCGGGAACCAGGGGATTGCCCCCATTCCTGGTGGCCAACCCGGGACTCAACTCCGGATTTATGATCCCCCAGTATACAGCTGCCTCCATGGTGAGTCATAACAAGCAACTCTGCACGCCTTCATCGGTAGATTCCATCGAATCGTCACAGGGTCAGGAAGACCATGTGAGCATGGGCGCCAACGCAGCCACCAAGGCCTACCGTGTCATGCTCAACCTGGAGCGGATCCTGGCCATTGAACTGTACAATGCGGCCCAGGCCTTTGAATTCAGGCGACCGGCCCGCACCAGTGTTTACCTGGAGAAATTTCTGACTGACTACCGGGAATATGTCTCTTTTGTGGATGATGACAAGGTGATGTACCGCGACATTGAAGCCTCTGTTCGATTCCTACAGGAGGTGAAGCTGGACCTGCCGGAGGATTTGCTCGTAATGCGGGATTACTCCCCCGAGGATATGCGTTAGAATCTCAGTCTATGTGATGGCCGCTAGATGCATGGCACGGGTGGTTCATCCATGGGGCCCTGACTGCTGCCAGTCCTGCCTTCTTTTCTTCCGCCTTCACCACGATCCCTGCCCCTGAGTTCTTTGAGCAGGTGGCGCCTGAAGTCCCACTCTGCCTTATAGAGTTTAAGCACTTTTTTTGGAGGAAGCACCTCCATGAATTTATGCTGGTAATACTCGTTTTCTAAATCTACCTGTTCATGTTTAAGCTTGCGGATCTTACCCAGGATCTCGGTGATCTCATCACCGGTTAGATTGTCAGCATTTTTATGGGCATACATGAATGAATTCCGCTCATCTTCCACAAGCTTCATCTTCCGGTTGTGGAAATCGTCATAGAGGGGCCAGAAAGCCTTCGATTCCGAATCGGTCAGTTCAAGTTGTTCGGTAAAGTAGACTTTCCTCTCTTTTTTGAATTTTTCAATCTGTTCCTCCGACTGTGCCATCAGGGGTGCAAGGCAAGTGGCAAATACCAGGAGTACAACGGTTGCAAAACTATGGGTGAATATTTTTTTCATGATCTAAACTCTTTTAGCTATTCAAATATAAGATCCATTTCCACATCATTGATGGCCAGATATTCTATGGCCTGACTCGCAAAGGCTTCCTCTTCATTCAACGCTTCACTCCTGGAACTCATCAGTTCCATCAGGTAACTGTCGTCATCGATCATCTGCAATTGTTCCAGCAGCGCGATGTCGGGGTAGAAACCCGAAGATCCACTGTTTGGTGCGGTGAACCTGATGATGGAGTAACTGATCAGTGCCACACCCAGCACAGCGGCGGCCATAGCCACCCTGAATCGTGCCGTTGTAACCATGCGACGGACAGGGACCTTCGATGTGGAATCTTCTCGGATCCGCTCCTGCAGCCTTTCTGAGAAGCTTTCAAAATAGCCATCAGGCACCCCAAAAGGGTGTTTTTTCAGCGACTCATGCTGCAAATTGACAATATTTCGTTCTTTCTTCATACTATGTACTAATTGGTTAGACCTGTATGCATACAAAAGGTTTAATCATCTCCCAGCGTTGCCTCAATTTTTTTAACCGCGTGGTGATAGGATGCCTTTAATGCTCCCACCGAGGTTTTCAGGATCACAGACATATCTTCGTATTTCACCTCGTCGAAATATTTCATATTAAAAACAATTCTCTGCTTATCCGGTAGTTTAACTATTGCCTGTTGCAATTTCAGCTGGATCTCGTCACCGTTGAACCATGGATCCGATTCCAGGGTTTCACTTATCTTATGCTCCACATCCACCCATGGGGCTAAGGCCCTTTTCTTCTTCTGTTTCAGAAATGTGAGCGCTTCATTGGTGGCAATGCGGTAAAGCCAGGTAAAAAGCCCTGAGTCGGCCCGGAATGAAGGCAACGATTTCCACACCTTGATCATGGTATTCTGCAGGACATCGTCGGTATCGTCGTGACCGATCACAATCTTCCTGATGTGCCAGTACAACCGCTCCTGGTACTTTTGCAAAAGCTGGTTGAATGCAACCTCCTCCTTACCCGGGATCTTTATTCCTTCTAAGATCTCCCTGTCATCCCATTCCGGCATGTTCCTGCATGATTTGTTGGTTAGACGAAATGATCATGGAAAGGTTTAAGGGCACCTCTAAATACTACTTTCTATTACGAACGGCTACAAAATGAAATAGCAGCGTTGTCAGTTTAAATCTTTCCTCACAGTAGCTATGGCTACGGTTGCGGAATATTTTGCCTTCCGCCTTGCTATTTCCTTTTTCGCTCGTTCTCATTACAAAACCAGTTTTTAGAGGTGCCCTTAATAGAATTTAATGGTCTCGGAAGATCCCTGATCCACTTTGAAATCATGCACAAGGCTGTAGGAGGTGGATTTCAGGTCAGCCCGCCTGAAGATCACCCTGTAGCTGCCCGGCTGGAGGTGGAAAGCCTGACTCTTACTGTTTTCCAGAAGGTTCATCACCCATACCTGGTCCCCCTCATCGGTCAGCTGATAGAGTGTGCCTGCTCCCGGCTGTTGTGAATTGAAGGTCACAATACCCGGTGCCGGGATCTCCACCGTGGTGGTATAACTTTGAAGGATCTCCACATCCTCCACTATCATCAGGGGGTAGATGGGGATCTCCAGGTCGTAATGACCCACAATATACTTGCCCACATTGCCCATCTCCTGGATATTGATGGTTTTCGGATCTCCGGCCCGTTTCACAAGGATCTTTTCGTTATCATAGGCTTTTCCCCTGCTGGTGCGGATGTGCAGGTATCCCTGCGGGGCATCAATTCCGATGGTATTGTGGCGACCTGTAACCAGTTTTATGTTCTCGACGGTGACTGGCGGGATGGTCTGGACCTTCACATTGTAGGTGCTCAAATGATCCAGTGAAATGGTATCGGGATTGCCTTTGCTGTTGAGGGTGTGGATCATATTATAGCGAATCACCCCTGAAAAACGGTCATAAAACACCACATTCACATCGGTCTCTGCAGGTTGCTGTTTGGTGTCCAGCAAATTCACCTGGGCACTGGTAACATTGAGGGCCTCGGTAATCACCACCTTGAGCACTTTCCGGAACTCCTGGCTGTTGGGAGCATCGTAGTACTCGCCGATGCAGTTAAAGGTTTCCCGAAACCCGGGATCACTTCCAATACCAATGACAAACGGGCGCAGGATGATCCCCTGTTGCTGAAGACGAAGGGAGACCCTGCATGGATCGCCGTCACACGCCTCCACCCCGTCGGTGATCAGCAGGATGATATTGCGGCAATTCCCGCAGGATGGGAAATCACCGGGTGCAAGCTCCAGTGAACGTGCAATAGGCGTGGTACCTTTCGGATTGATAAACCGAAGTTTCTGCCTGATCAGTGAGGCGTTGTTTGGACTGAAGGGAACCTCCAGCTTCGTGTCGGAACAATCCTGGGGAGGAACCGGGCTTTGGTGACCATATACCCTGAGGGCCATCTCCACATTGGGCATTTGCTCCAGGCTGTCCACCATCTCAAACAGGATCTCCCTGGCGATGTCGATCTTGCGTGCCCCATCCCACTGTCCCGCCATACTGTTGGAAGCATCAAAAATAAAGAGGATCCTTGATTTGGGTTCATATCCGGAGGTGGTGACACCCTGTGCTTGCAGGAGGGGTGACAGGTTCAGCAAAGGTGTCAATACCAGGGCGGTAAACACCATGAGTGTGCGTCGCAGGATATGGTATCTGTACATGAAGGGCTTATTTCCAGTGCTTTTCATTATATACATAACGCTGATTCTCAGCTAAAAGTACAAAAATCGAACCAGGGTGAAGGTTCAAGTTACAAACAGAAGAGGGGAGGAGCCCACAACCCTGCGGGGAGTCAGGCTACTGCTTGAAAAAGAGCACACTTCGGGAGATCTCTTTTGAGTGGACCCTCAGGATGTACAAACCCTCTGGAAGTGTACCCAGTTTGAGGGGGAGAGGTTGACCTGAATAGTGTACGGTTCGTTGCAGGTGCAGCTGGCCCTCTGCAGAGAATACCCTGATTTCAATCGGTCCGGGTGCAACATGAGCAGGTTCCAGATAGACAAGATCGGCAACAGGGTTGGGATAGAGCCTGAATCCCGGTGTCCGGAGATTGACATACCGGCCAGCCTTTGGATCCCTCTCCAACCGGATGTCAAGGTAGGTGGCACTGTAATCGGTGACTGTCACTCCCAAAAGGGTGTCGTTGAGGTACCCGGGGGCTGACAATATCAGGTCATACACCCCCTCCTTAATGAGGCGGTAGAAATCACCCAGCAACTCAGAACTGTGTACCACCGAATAGGTACTGTCGTGACCCGGTATCCGGATAAGCGCTCTCAACGGAGCTCCATTCTCCCGGTCCCGGATCTGTCCCCTGATGCCATACTTGCACTGCGCCAGGTAATTGAGCAGTGACCGCCGGTTGATGTTCCAGTACTCTTCCAGCTGGTCAGCACCCAGGAGAAACTCATTACAGAGTTCCAGGGTAACTTCCCGTCCTTCCAGGTAATAATTGACATAATCCTGGCGTCCCCCAGGAATATAAAACCACTGGTAGCCATTGGTGATTCCATCGGTAAACAATCCCATATATCCGGGATCCACGGCAATGGCCTCATCGGCATACTCGCGGGAGATAAACCGGTACCAGTCATCATCCGCGTGAAGATCAGAGGTGTGATCCCAGGGATAGTTGACCACCTCGGCGCCGGCGTGGAGGTTGGCCGACATGGTGAATCCATGGGTTTTCATGAATTGCATCATGTGTTGATTCTCTTTGGCCCTTCCGGTGGTGTCGTCCGGTTCCGCTTTGTCAGGATCGGGGAAATTGCGGTTCAGATCAATCTGCTTCACCGTAGTGCGGACCGAATTCAGCAGTGACATGTTGTTGTCGGCCGAGTAGCTCCCGTCCGGATTGGCCAGGGGGTTGATCCAGATGGACAGACTGTCCACCAGTCCGGTTACCTCATTATCGGTCCCATACCCTTTCAAAAGTGCATCGGCCAGCCTTAGCATCAGTATAAAGCCCACCAGTTCATTTCCATGCATGGTGGAGGTGTAGAGGAAATTGGCTTCCGCCTCCTCCTGTTCCACATGGTCACTGATCTTCAGGGCAAGCAGCAGGCGACCCTCCACCGAGGTGCCAAAAGTATCCAACCGGCAGATCTCCGGGTTTTGGGTGGCAAACAGGCGCATCATCTCCACATACTGGTCGTAGGTGGGGTATTTCTGAAAAGTAAGCGCTTCGGTCAGGTCCAGGGCCATATCACTGTCATCGAACTGCATCTCCCATTGGGCATGCAGCACAGAGATGATCAGCAGCCCGGTAAAGAGGAGTGACAGCCGCCTGATTGGACTCCCATCCATGATGATTTTCCTGGTAGGGAGTCCCGCTATGGGTGTGCACCGGCGGCCCATGGTCAGACGTTAAACAGGATGTGCAGAATATCGGCCTCTTCTACCACATATTTCTTTCCTTCCACCGACAATTTGCCCTGTTTCTTGCAGGCCTCCTCCGATCCCAGTGAGATAAAATCTTCATATTTCATCACTTCAGCACGGATGAATCCCCGTTGAAGGTCAGAGTGAATAGCCCCTGCAGCCTCGGGTGCCAGGGATCCCTTACGGATGGTCCACGCCCTGATCTCCTTGGGCCCAATGGTAAAGAATGATACCAGGTTGAGCATGGAATAGGCGGATCTGACCAGCTTGTTGACGCCCGGCTCTTTCAATCCTGCATCCTCCAGGAACTCCTTTCGGTCAGCCTCGTCCTCCAGCTCGGCGATCTCCGATTCCAGCCGGGCAGCCAGCACTAGGACCTCACCTTTCTCTTCGGCCAGGTACTCCTTCACCTTTTCCACATAGGCATTTCCGGTGAGGGCCGCCTGATCCTCCACATTGCACACGTACATCACCGGTTTGCTGGTGAGCAGGAACAGATCCTCCGCATATTTCCGATCAGCATCGCTCACCTCCAGGGTGCGTGCATTCTGAAAATCTTCCAGGTGCTCCTTGTACTGCTTCAGCACCTCAATACCCCTGAGGGCATCTTTATCCCCCGTTTTGGCAATCTTGGCCAACCGTTCCATCTTCTTTTCCACCGACTCCAGGTCTGTCACCTGCAATTCCAGATTGATGGTTTCAATGTCACGAACCGGATTCACCGATCCGTCAATATGGGGCAGCTGCTCATCATCAAAACACCTCAGTACAAGGATCAGTGCATCGGTGTTGCGGATATCGGAGAGGAACTTGTTGCCCACGCCTTCGCCATGACTGGCACCTTTGGTCAGGCCGGGAATGTCCACAATCTCCACAGTGGCAGGGACTACCTTGTCGGTGGGCTGGAAGTTTTCCAGGTTGTTAAGCCTGGGATCCGGTACATTGACCATGCCCATGTTGGACCTGTTTGAGGTAAAGGCAAAACTTGATGTCTCCACCCTGGTATTGGACATACAATTAAAGAGGGTGGATTTGCCCACGTTGGCCACCCCGATGATTCCGCATTTCAGTGCCATTTTGTTTAAAATTTGGCCCAAAATTACGAAAAAAGAACTACCTCCTGATGACCCCTTTTAAATATTAATGGGTAATTTTGGGCTTCATTTAAAAAAGGGAACAGTATGGACAATAAGATTCACACAAAAGCAGCAGATAACATTCGCATACTTTCAGCAGCCATGGTCCAAAAGGCCAAATCGGGTCACCCCGGAGGTGCCATGGGAGGTGCCGATTTCGTACAGGTACTCTACTCTCAATTCCTCAACTTCGATCCGGATGATATGACATGGCCAATGCGTGACCGCTTCTTCCTGGATCCCGGACATATGTCACCCATGCTCTATGGCATTCTGGCCCTCACCGGGAACTACACCATGGATGAGGTGAGCAATTTTCGTCAGTGGGGCAGTCCCACTCCGGGTCACCCCGAAGTGGATGCGAGCAGAGGTGTGGAGAATACCTCGGGTCCGCTGGGTCAGGGTCACACCATAGCCGTGGGAGCTGCCATCACAGAGAGATTCCTGGTGGCGCGGTTTGGTGAGTGGATGTCGCATAAGACCTATACATTCATTTCCGATGGAGGTGTGCAGGAAGAGATTTCTCAGGGAGCGGGCCGCATCGCCGGATACCTGGGCCTGTCAAACCTGGTGATGTTCTACGATTCCAACGATATTCAACTCTCCACACGCACCGAGGCTGTTACGGCCGAGGATACCGCAAAAAAATATGAAGCCTGGAACTGGCATGTGATCACCATCAACGGCAATGACCCGGCACAGATTTACGATGCGCTGCAATTGGCACAAAAGGAGGATCAGCGCCCCACCCTGATCATCGGGAAAACGATCATGGGCAAAGGTGCCCTGGATGAGCATGGAGCCAGTTTCGAGGGACAAACCTCCACCCACGGAATGCCCCTGTCAGATGCGGGTGCTTCCTTTGAAAAATCCATTGTCAACCTGGGTGGCGATCCTGAGGATCCGTTTGTGATCTTCCCCGGGGTGAAAGAGGCCTATGAAACGGTACTGGATCAAAAACGCAAACAGGCAGCAGAGAAGAGAGCTGCACAGGCCCGGTGGGAGAAGGACAATCCCCAGCTGGCTGCCAAACTTCAACGTTACCTGGAAGGAGCGCCTCCGGAGATCGATTTTGCGGCAATTGAGCAGAAATCCGGGGCTGCCTCCCGCGGTGCATCCGGTGCCGTGCTGGCCAGTCTGGCAGGAACGGTGGAGAACCTGATTGTGGCTTCGGCCGATCTTTCCAACAGTGACAAGACCGATGGTTACCTGAAAAAGACCACTGCTTTTACCAAAGGTGATTTCAGCGGTTCTTTCCTGCAGGCCGGTGTGAGTGAGCTCACCATGGCTGCCATTGCCAATGGAATGGCACTTCATGGCGGGGTGATCCCGGTGATCGGGACATTCTTTGTGTTCAGTGACTATATGAAACCAGCTGCACGGATGGCTGCCCTGATGCAGCTGCCTGTGAAATACGTCTGGACCCACGATGCATTTCGTGTGGGTGAAGATGGTCCTACCCACCAGCCGGTAGAGCAGGAGGCACAGATCAGGTTGCTGGAGCACCTGAAAAACCACAATGGCAAACGCTCCATGATGGTCCTTCGTCCGGCCGATGCTGCAGAAACCACTGTGGCCTGGAAGATGGCCTTTGAAAACACCACCACCCCCACGGCCCTGATCCTTTCAAGGCAGGGGATTCCTGATGTGCCGGCGCTTCCCGGTTCCGACAGGTATACCGATGCCCTCCAGGCAGAGAGAGGCGCCTATGTGGTCAGGGATTGTGAAGGCACCCCCGATGTGGTGATGGTTGCTTCCGGATCAGAAGTGGCTACGTTGTTTGCCGGGGCTGACCTGCTTCAGGAAAGGAAAAACTTGAAAATAAGGATTGTATCTGTGATCTCCGAGGGTCTGTTCCGTGACCAGGAGAAGGCGTACCAGGAAGGTGTAATTCCTGCCGGAATTCCCATATTTGGAATGACTGCCGGATTGCCGGTGACGTTGCAGGGATTGGTGGGAGAGAATGGAAAAGTATTTGGACTGGAGAGTTTCGGTTATTCGGCCCCTTACAAAGTGCTGGATGAAAAACTGGGCTTCACCGGTGAGAATGTATACAATCAGGTAACCGGGATGCTAAGCTAATGAGGAACCGTACTGTAGTTTTATTGGTAGTGCTGGCCACCGGCCTTATTGGGGTCTCCGGTCAGAAGATCCCGTCTCAGAAGCCCAAGCTGGTGGTGGGTATCACCATTTCTGGAATGCGTTATGATTACCTGTCAGTCTACTGGGACAAGTTCGGGGACGATGGTTTCAAAAAAATGGCCTCAACCGGAGCCAATTGTAAGAATGCGCGGTACAACTACCTGATCACCGAACCATCGGTGGGTTACGCCACCATCGCCACCGGTGCCAAGCCCAGTGCGCACGGTATCGTATCCGATTTCTGGTATGAGCGTCTCTCCAACCTGGTTACCTATAGCCTTGATGATGTTGAGCAAAGCACCATTGAAGGGAGCTATGGGGCTGGGATGTTTTCACCCAAGGCGTTGAACAGCAGAACCATATCCGATGAATTGCGGGTAATCAGCCGTTTTAAATCTAAATCCATCGGCATCTCCATGGATCCCCAGGCGGCTGTTCTCATGGCCGGTCATACCGCCAACGCAGCTTACTGGATCGATCCCTCGACAGCATCATGGATCTCAAGCAGTTATTATGTGGATTCACTGCCCCAATGGGTACGGGATTTCAATGGCAAGAACTACCAGGATATTTACCTTGACAGGAGCTGGGAGACACTCTTGCCCATTTCTGAGTACAGTGAAAGTATGCTGGACAACAATCCATATGAGACCGGGTTCGAGGGACAGATTACCTTTCCCTATGACCTCTCAAG
>JAUVKN010000314.1 GCA_030596245.1 Bacteroidia bacterium
GATCTGATCATTATCTATACGGCCATGGGGCATAACTTCAAAGAGCTCTTAAGCGAAGCTCACCAGCTCTCTCCAAACGCACAGGTGGTGGGCTGTACCTGCGCCGGGGTTATCGGGAAAGAGGGACCCAATGAATCATTAAAAGCTCTGGCGATCATGGCCATAAAAGGTCCGACAGAGGAATTTGTTGTTTCCGGAACAGAGTCTCTTCCATCCGGATTAGATTCTATCGTAAGTGATGATCTACACAAAATCTTTTCTGAACTGGCCCGGGATATGAAGAATAAGAACCCGGGAATCAATATGATCTTTTGTCATCCAAGTACGGCATCGATAAACCGGACAATAATTGAAGGCATGGAATCAGTTTTCGGTCCGGATATTCCAATAGTTGGCGGGCTTTCTGTTGACAACATGAAATTTGTAAGCAATTTCCAATTTATAGGAGAGCATATATTTGAGAAGGGTGTCATTATGATTGGATTTGCTGACCCGGCACTTGAACTGATCAGCCTGGGAAACCATGGCTTCGATGTCATTGGGAAACCCTTTGAAGTAACACATTCTGAAAATGTTCATATAATTGAGATGGATGGCCGGCCACCCTGGAAGAGTTGGACTGAAAGACTGGGAATGCCCGAGACATCAACAATGGCTGAGGTATTGATCTTTGCACCACTCGCAGTAGAGCTGCCGGCTGAGTTGCATGAAGAATATGGCAGCCCTTATTTAATATTTGGGAGTATGCCAGTAGCAGATGGTACGCTATATGCTATCAGGGCAATTCCGGAAGGGACAAAACTCTGGTTGACAAGGAGGAATGAAAAAAAGATACTCGACGGTGTGGATCGGATGATGGTACAAATCCTGGAACGTTGTGAGGGAAGAAAGCCGGTTGCTGTATTTCACGCCGACTGTGCTGCCAGGGGAAAGATGCTTTTTAACCGGATTATGAAAGATGAAATTGTTAGCCGGCTACAATATCCATTGTGCAAAGATGAAAACATACCCTGGCTGGGAATGTACGGTGGCGGTGAGCTTACTCCGTTAGGTGGCAGAAACGAGCTGCATGGATACACCAGCTCCTTATATGTTATAGTTAAACGTAAACTAAAAATAACGGAGAAGGAGATTCAGTTGAAAACGGAGGAGGTAGAATCTTCAAAACTATTTCAGCCTGCTGCTATAAGTCATATAAAACTGAAAAACCGTTTTATATGTTCTGCCACATGGTTGGGCAGGGCGAATCATGATGGTTCCTGCTCACCTATACTGATCAATGCAATATCGAACGTATTAAAAAATGATATAGGTCTGTATATAAGTGAAATGAGCTTTGTATCCCGGAACGGCCAATGTGCAAACAATCAGTTAGGCGTTTATAGCGATAAACTGTTGCCCGGACTCAGGCAATTGGCTAAAGAGGCACACAGGTTTGATACCCCGGTTACTATGCAGCTGGTCCATGGAGGTCTGTTTTCTATCCCAATTCTAACCGGGGAGGAACCCATAGGTCCATCTGCTCTGAAACCAAAATATGGCACTGTTGGCCGGGACATGACAAATGAGGAGATAAATGAAACCACTACTGCATTCAGGTATGCAGCGGTCAGAGCTCAGAAAGCCGGATTTGACGGAGTGCAGGTTCATGCTGGTCATGGATGGCTGCTAAGTCAGTTTCTTTCACCCTGTTTTAACCGGAGAACGGATGAATATGGTGGGAGCATTGAGAACAGGTCCAGAATTGTGCTGGAGATTGTAAGAAGCATCAGGGAGGCAGCAGGGGATCAATTCCTGATCCTGATCAAGATCAATTCGCAGGACAACCTCGATGGAGGATTTTGCATAGAGGATATGGTTCGGGTTTCAGAAATGCTCGAAAAAGCCAATGTTGATGCCATTGAAATTAGTGGAGGTACCATTGCTGCATTTCTGACCGGGGACATTGACAATTCATTCTCCCCTGCGACGAAGACACCGGTCTACTACAGGGAAGCAGCAAAAAAGTTTAAAGAAAAAATAAAGATACCGTTGATACTGGTGGGAGGAATCCGGTCATTTGAAACAGCCGACGAATTAGTGAAAACAGGGACAGCAGATTACATTTCTCTGTGCCGTCCACTGATACGTGAACCCGGCCTTATTAAACGATGGAAGTCGGGAGATCTCAGAAAATCCGAGTGTACATCATCCAGTGCGTGCTTCCGGCCCGGAATGGAAGGAAAGGGAGTGTTTTGTGTGCATGTGGATAATTAAATCTTCAGCAGTACGCAGTAGGCAGAAGTGAAAATATTGTTCGAAGGGCCAACAAACGATTGATACAATCGAATGACGATAAACAGAACTGAAAACCGAAAACTAAAACCATATACTATGTTACAATTCTATTCCGCCAGCACAAGCATCGTGAGCTCTAAGAGAGCCATCACTGAATGCCTCGAAGTTGCTCTTGAGGGTGAGCCAAACCTGGATTGTGATTTGATTATCATCTACACCGCCATGGGGCATAACTTCATAGAGTTCTTGAGCGAAGCCCACAAGCTTTCTCCAAATGCGCAGATTGTGGGTTGCACCGGCGCCGGGGTCATCGGTAGAGAAGGACCCAATGAAACTCTGAAGGCCTTGGCAATTATGGCAATAAAAGGGCCAAGAGCCGAATTTGCCGTAGCATGCAGTAAAAATATTGAGAATAAGGATACGTTTGAGAAAGGTGTCAGGATTGCACAGGATTTGAAGAGTCAAAATCCGGACATAAACATGATCCATTTTCTTCCATCTGTTTTGTCTACACCACTGTTTGATAAAGCCATTGCAGGGATTGAATCCGTTTTTGGCCCAAATACACCAATTTTCGGAGGTGCATCCATAGATAATATGAAAGGTGTAAATACCTATGCGTTTTTTGATGAACAGGCATTTGAGAAAGAATGGATCGCCATTGGATTTGCCGATCCTACACTTAAGATTATCACCCAGGTCAACCATGGCTTTAACGTGCTTAAAGGAACGCAGCTTGAAGTTACACGATCTGAATTGAATATTATATACGAATTTAATGGTCAATCAGCCTGGAAATACCTGACCAACACGCTGGGAGTACCTGAAACAACAGATCCTATGGAGGTATTGACGTTAAGTATTGTGGCCGAAGAGCTACCTGCAGAATTAGAGGAGGATTACGGGAGCAGATATGTACTTCGTTCTTTAATGGGTAATATGAAAGACAATAGTTTTAGTTACCCTGCAACATGTAAAGAAGGTACTAGACTGTTACTGGCCAAACGGGATGAAAAGGGGATGTTCGATGGTGTGGATCGAATGACAAAGCGGATTCAGGAACTTCTTAAGGGCAATAAACCTCTGGCCGTATTTCATGCTGACTGTCTGCTGAGAGGAAGGTTCAGTATCAATCGTATTCTCAAGGATGAATTCATCAATCGAATGCAATACCCAATATTTAAAGGTGATCCCATACCCTGGCTTGGATTATATTCAGGTGGTGAGTTTGCCATGATAGGTGGGAAAAACTGGTTTCATACGTTTACATCGGCACTGTCTGTCATTCACAGATAAAACAGATAGTTCGAAGATAACATCCGAAATGACCAATAATAAACCAACTTACGAAGAACTTACAGCCAGGTGTGACGACTTACAGGGACAGGTAATACGTTTTCTGAAAGTCGAACAGGACCTGATCCAAACCAGGCATCAGCTTGACCGTGATCTGGCCCGGTTTAAAGCCATACAATCCTACAGCCAGCGAATTATGCAGGCGGAAAGCATGGAAGAGTTTGCTGAAATAACCGTAGAATCGGTCATTGAAACATTTGAGGTTGAATGCAGTGCTTTTTTCTTGTATGATAAGGCGGAGAATTGCCTGAAAGTGAAAGGCATGTTTGGATTTGAAGCAAATCATTTGGATTGCCAGCTGGATGGTGCATGGATTGCTTCCAGGGGTATTTCCCAGGAAGGAAATGTCATTATAGAGAATGTTTCCCCGGATTCGGAACCGATGGGGTCAATGGGGCTTTTCCAGGTAATCATCTCTCCATATCACGATGACAATAAAAACTTAAATGGAATCCTGATAGGAGGAGTTTCTGTAAGTAAAAAAGATTATTATGATGAGATCAGGGAGGAACTGATCCCCTCTTTTATGGTATTTACCCAGCAGATGAGCTCTTTGCTTCAGAACTTTGAGGCTAAAAGATATCTCAATGAAAAGGTACAGCGACGAACAGCAGAAGTAGTAAAACAAAAAAAAGAGATCGAGGAGAAAAATAAAGTACTGGAAGATCAGAAAGAGGAACTTCAAAGCATGTTAGAAAATCTCAAGCTGACCCAATCACAGTTGGTCCAATCCGAAAAGATGGCATCCCTGGGACAGCTTGTCGCTGGCATTGCCCATGAGATTAATAATCCTGTTACTTTCATCAGTGCCGGTGTCGATTCACTCGGTACCAATTTAGAAGAAGTCAGGCAGGTGTTGGACATCTACCACAAGATTACACCAGACAATACCAAAGAGAAATTG
>JAUVKN010000298.1 GCA_030596245.1 Bacteroidia bacterium
GTCAGGATCATGAGCGGAAGTCCCAATATTACGCAGGCCCCAATCCTTTTCCCTTTTGATTCTCTTAATTCTTTTTCCGCCGATTAAAAAATAAAGCGGAACCCCTATATAGGGTATCAAGCCGATGGCGAGCAACCAGGCAATAGTGGCTCCGGGATGATGACGCTCAAACAGGATACGGGGCAGAAGCTTATATGACAAGTTTTGAGTGGGACGATCCCAATACCCAAAGGTGGACCAATGAAGATCTGAACGGAGATGACATGTTCTGGTCCATCAGGCAGTGGGCTCCCAAATCTGGTGAGAACAGCTACTTTGTCTACGGGGATGAAACCGATGACTGGCTCTATTCAAACTGTTTCTACTTTGAAGCCTCGAAAATCTATGGAGTGGGATTCGATTACATGACCTATTATCAAAGGTCCGGATGGAACCTGGAAGTCAAGGCTGGAACTGATCCCACATCCGGTGCGATGACCATTGACCTGATTGAGATCCTTGATATTGAGAATACGGATTATAAATATGCTGTAGCCGCATTATCGGTACCTACTTCCGGGATCTACTATGTGGGATGGCATGGGACGAGTGTCCAGGCCCAGTGGAATTACCTGTCAGTCGATGATGTAGAGATATTTGAAATGGATGATTATGACATCATGCTGAGAGATCCTAAGGTAATCTCAGACTACTTCATGGTACCGCTGAATCAAACACAGGCTATCTCATTTGGAGCAAATGTGATCAACAAAGGAGCTATGGATGCCACAGGGGTAACAGTCGATGTTGATATCAACGGAGGATTATTCAGCACAAGCGGATCTTTGGCCACCCTGGCATCAGGAGATGAAGCAACCATTGTAGCGTCGGAGAACTTTGTTCCGGATGCTGTAGGAACATATAGAATTGACTTCCTGGCTTCCATGAGTGAACCTGAGACAAATCTTCAGGATAATTCTGGATACCAGGAATTTATAGTGAGCGATAGTGTTTACGCAAAGGATGGCGGCAACGCATTTCATGGGGTGGTATCCAATTCAGGGGGGATCAATGGAAACTCCTTTGAGATCCTTGAAGCCGATAATTTAACCTCAATCTCGGTAATTTTTAACCGGGGGAATGAAGGTGAACAGTTCCATTTCTCAGTATTTGAATCCTGGTCTATGGTTGACACCACGGTAGGAGATCTGATCTTCACTTCCGATACATTCTCTTTTGATCCAGGTATGGTGTATGCATGGAACACTTTTAAAATGAATCCGGACGGAGTGGATTTATCAGTAGATGATTATCTGATTGCGATAAATACACTGGATCAAAACGATATAGTCATTGGAATTGATAACACTAGAGAAGGATACACAATCAATTACAACGAACAAATTGAGCCTCATTTGATTGTTGCCGGACCCCTGATGCTGCGCGCGAACTTTGGAGGAAGCAATGATTGTCCGCCCCCTTCAGAATGGACAGTAAACCCGGCCGATTTCGCCTTTAATGGACAGGTCACAGCAAAGGTATTCCTGAATGATGTAGCAGCTGAATCGGGTTTCCTCGCCGCATTTGTGGGTGATGAGTGCAGGAGCATGCCAATGGAAGCTGGCTATTTCCCACCAGGTGATCATTTTGTTTTCGAACTGATCTGTTACAGTAATGCGGCCAGCGGAGAGATACTAACGTTTAAGTATTTTGACAATGCAGCTTGTGAAATCCTTGAGCCATTTACCGAATCCGTAGAGTTCATATCTGATATGACCGTTGGTGATGCGCTAGTTCCTTTCGAACTTCATTACCCGGGTGAGATCCCGTTTGATAAGGCCTTTACATCCGGTTGGAACTGGTTCTCTGTAAATGTTCTTGGAGAGGATATGAGCCTTGGCAACGTGCTTACCTGTGTAACAGATGCCGACTACATCAAGAACCAGACTGAATCAGCTACTTATTATGACGGTTTTGGATGGTACGGTTCACTGGAAGATGCAGGAGGCCTTGATCCCATATCTCTGTATAAAATCAAAGCAGTTGATCCTTGTGGAGTTAGTTACATGGGTGTACCTGTGGATGCAGCCTCCACTCCCATTGATATTGTACCGGGGTGGAACTGGATCGGGTACCTGCCTCAGTGCATCATTCCCATAGCCGACGCTCTGGACGCACTGAACCTGGAAGCGGGGGATTATATCAAGAACCAGACTGAATCAGCAACCTACTACGATGGCTTTGGCTGGTATGGATCATTAGAGGAACTCACACCAGGAGAAGGCTACATGTTGAAAAAAACGACCGGTGATGTACTCATCTATCCTGATTGCCCACCTGCCCCTGAAAGTGTAAAGAAGGGCGCTTCAAGCAAGGAAGGACACGAAATTATCATTGATCCTCATCAATTTGAATTCAACGGAACAGTAACTGTTAAAGTGTATCTGGATGGTTTACTTGCAGGAAGTGAGAACGACCTGGTACTTGCCTATGTAAACGACCAGCTTCGTGGTGTGGCTTCTGGGATCTATTTTGAACCTTCTGAATCCTATGCTTACCCGGTGATGGTATTCAGTAATGTGGAACAAGGTGAGAAAGTGGCATTCAGGTATTATGATGCTGAAAATGATCAGCTCTACTCATGCGACGAAACTTTAGTCTTCGAGGAAGATATGATCGTGGCCAATGCCTTTGAATCTTTCGAATTGAACGTGAATACTGCTGTAGGATTGGAGGGCCTGACAGGAACAAATGGACTGTCACTAAATGTTTATCCAAATCCATTCAATGATCAGCTTTACGTTGAATACTCTGTAAGTGAAAGAACAAAGGTTCGTGTGGTTGTGTATGATATGCTGGGTAAGGTTGTTAAGATACTGGATGAACGCACACTTGACCCTGGATCATATTCACTTAAGTGGGATGCTGATAATCATGCAGATGGAACATATTTCCTGAAACTAACAACCGGGCGATCTTCGATAATGAAGAAGATTACACTGATTAGATAATAATATTAAGCTTTATTCATCAAAATCAATTTTTTAAAATATTTCAATGTCGACAGATCTTTCAGTCAATAATCCTTGCTATTCACACAATAAGAAATGCAGTTCATCAATACTGGTATACAAATCAAAGAGTCAATATAAAACGTTGATTTTTTAACATTTTATTTGACAAAACTAAACTATAAGACGTTGAATACTACATGATATTCGACCAATGACAGAAAATAATTTAACATTTGTCAGGCTGATCATTATGCCTGCTAACCCATTTATCAAAGATGACTTTGAGTTAAGATAATATCGTGGTAAATTAACTTTTGGAAAATTAACCCCATTTACCTAAATCTGATAAATGATACCAAAATTCGCCCATTTCGGTTGTGCTGTATCTACATCAGCACCTTACTCCTCACGTTCCATGTTCTTGGAAACAATTGCTATGTTCTATCAAAATATTAAACGAACAGGTCTTGTGTTCGCTTTACTGATGATGTTCTTTGGTAGTATTGTGGCACAGAAGACTGATGTCCCTGATGGTCAAAAACCTTCCACAAAGGGGGACATTAAAATGATCTATACGGATCAGCCCATTGAGGGAGTGCCTCTCAAAAAAGGCCAGGTGGCTCCAATTCCAGCCTCTGAACTGGAAAAGGAGGGCACACTTCCAGGATCTAATGGCAGGATCAGTCTGCCAGATATTAATCCTGCGAGTGTATCATCCACAAGCTCCACCGGTTTTGCTGGTACTGGACACCTGTTACCTGATGACCTTGGTTTGAATGACCTTTCTATCGGTCAGGTTATGCCCATGGAAAAAAGATTCTATAGTGTGGAATCCATTGTTGAAAGTGATTTCGGGTCCCTCTCACCTGAATCCTTTGATAAGAGCCTGCTCAGCGGCCCATCTATTCAGAGGATTGACAATCCGGAACAGGGGCCGACAAGTGGCGTTTCTAAATTCATCGTACCACTTGAGGACCTGGAAATCCAGCCTGACGCCTCAGGCAGCTATCTGCTAACATATACGGGCCCATACCTCATACCAGATGCAAACTGGATGTGGGTCCAGATGCACACAGGGGCAAGTATACCGTCCACTGCAGTTATAACGAACTTCGAATACCGGCTTCAGATCAGTGATACTGGTGATCCAGGTAACTTCTGGGCAGTGGATTACGAGGTATGGCTTTCTTCCGAAACCAATGGAGCACCCAACAGGTTCCTAAATGTTTATGACAATTTAGGAGAAACAACCGATGGTGGTTATGATGATGATGTGGAGGACGACTCTGATATCTATATTGATTGGCGTTCCACTAATGCGTTCAACGGAGAAATCGCTGCACAGGCATTCTCCGTATGGATTAGTGACACGTATACTCTTGGTGAAGGAAATTTAGATTACGTAGAGTTTAATGTTCACTGGACTACCCGGGAGGAACTTCCTAACCTTAATTTTCAATTTACTCCTACAGGGTGGGATTTTCCTGTTATCATTTCTTCAGTTACAGGAACAAATACTGACGATGCCGGTGTAACAGCCGGTGCTACCTCATACCTGGATTTTGCATTTGGAAATCCCACTAACGTCGCAATACCCTCCGGAACATATGTATATGCTTACATCTGGGTAGATGGTGTATATATAGACGGTTATTTCTGGGATGGTTTTGCAGCAAGTTCTTTTGGTATTGTCGAGGATATCCCAATCGTTTTTGATGATCTGAATTCTATTGTTGAATTATGTGTGGACGAAGATAATTACGTACCTGAAATAAATGAAAGTGATAACTGTTACACAAGGCAGGTTCAGTCATCATCCCTCCTGCCCAATCTGATCGCAGGCTATACTCCAGCGGGATGGGACTGGCCAATCGTAGTTTCTTCCGTTGCTGGTACCCATACAGATGGACCGGACCTTCAGCCTGGCGTGACCTCCTACATCGATTTTGCGTTTGTGAACCGCTACGCCGAAATCCCGGCCGGAAATGATATATACCTCTACCTGTATGTGGATGGTAGTTATGTAGACGGGTGGGTCTGGGATG
>JAUVKN010000300.1 GCA_030596245.1 Bacteroidia bacterium
ACGGTATAAATACCATTGAATCGGTTCGGGAGCTGCATATCGACATTAAAAAAATGTATGACCTGTATGGTGTACCTGAAAATATCGGTCTTGTGGAAACCCCGGGAGGCCACTCATACCACAAAATATCGCGACAAAAAATTCATTCGTTTTTCATTGAACACCTGATGGACAGGCAGGTTACGCCCGAAGAAACGGGAGATATTGATGCAACAGCCGAAAACCTGCTATCTGAAGATGAACTGAGGGTTTATACAGACGGTCCACCTACAAACGACAGGACAACCACCATACAGGACTCATTTGTGAAATTGCATGGCGATCCGGACATTTCAAGTGAAGAGGATCTGGTCGCTTTTCGGGACTCGGTCAAACAGTTTCTGGGCACCAGGACTTTTGGTGCATTTCCAAAGGTCGAAGTCCCATTCGATCCCAGGCTTGAGTTCCGTTCACTTGACGGGGCTAAATTTGGCTGGAATATTCATAGCTTCATCTCAGAAGATGGCTGGCGATTGAAAGTCGATTTTCGCTGGAGAAATGATCCCGACAACAGAAAGCCCCTGATGATCGTGTTGCGGAACTACAATGAGGACCGATGGGAATCTGAAAGCTTTATTTCCGGCCTGGATGAGGAGTGGAACATCGCCTTTCTTGAAGTGAGGGGTGTTGGAGAAAACGGATGGGATCCTGCCTTGCAATGGCATGTGCGGCGGGCGTCGGCATGGACCGGAAGGACCATTGCATCCATGCAGGTTTATGATCTGTTGCGATCCATGGAATTCTGTCGTACTTTAGGTGGGGTTGATCCTGAAAAGATTGGCATTGCCGCAAGAGAGGATATGACGGTAGTTGCCATGTACGCTGCCCTGCTCGATGGCAACTGTCATACCCTGATTCTAAAAGATCCGCCTGAAAGTCAGGACACTCCAAGCCATCCCGATGGGCGGGGTGCTGCCATTGAAATGCTGAACTGCTTGCGAATTACAGACCTGTATCAGTTACCTGCGTTGTTGATGCCTGCAAAAATCAATTTTCAGGGAGAAATACCGGAATCTTACCAATGGTCATACAACGTCCTGGAAAAACTTGGAAAAGAGAACTACATGAACTACCCTTTAAATCCTTAGATAAGAGTCAATTCAACTTTCTAAAAGAGTCCAATGAAAAAACAAAACCACCTGTCCAGAAGAAAATTTTTAGCTGATTCCGCTAAAGCTGCAGCACTTGTCTCTGCTTCAGGATTATTGACTTCATGTTCCTCCTGTTCAGCAAGGAGTGGAGTCAAATATAAAATTCCAAGACGAACGCTGGGAAATACAGGTCTAGAAGTCTCTATTCTGGCCTTTGGAGGGGGATCCCAATTTCTCCAGAATAATGACGGGGAGTGGGAAAAGCTTCTTGAAACAGCAGTTGAAGGGGGAATAAATCTATTCGAAACAGCCCCCAGTTATATAGCCTCTGAATTTTGGGAAACCGGCGACGGGAAGTCCTTGGACAGCAGCGAGCAACGATATGGAGAGGTATTATCAGCCTACCGGGATCAGCTGATCTTGTCTACCAAGCTTTCATCCCGTGATCCTGAAGAGGCAAAAAAGTCCCTGGAAAGCAGTTTGAAAAACTTCAGAACAGATCATTTGGATATGCTTTTGATTCATGGCATAACAGCCGAAGATAATATTTCGAAAATAGAAAACGGGCTCTTTAAAACCATGCACTCCTTTAAGGAATCGGGTGTGGTGAAAAATATCGGCTTTTCTTGTATGAATGATGCAGAACATGGCAGGGATATGCTTGAGAAACTGGATTTTGATGTTGTGCTGGTTACCATGAATGCAACCAAATATGGTGGTTTTGCAGAAACGATCCTTCCGGTGGCCAGGAAAAAAAATGCAGGTATTATGGCCATGAAGGTAATGAGGGATATTGTGGGAGAGTCTGCAACACCCAAAGAGCTTCTTAAATATGCCTGGACACAGCCAGGTGTTGCAACCGCAACTATTGGACACTGGGGTATTGAAACACTTCAGGAAAACATACGGATAGCTCAGGAATATGTGGATGACCCTGTTGCAACCCTGGATCGTGATGAACTGGAGCAGAGGCTGGCATCCTATGCTGGACCCCACGCCTTATGCTGGGCTCGTCCCGGTTACCGGGACGGAGATATTGTAGTGAAAGATTCAAAATCCTATATTGCTTAGACCAGACAATTTTACTGTGAATCCAAAAGAGCGCTTTATTAAAACACTGGAAGGGGGAGAGGCAGACAGGATGCCTTTTACCACACATCATATTATGCCCTCCTTTCTGGAAAATTGCATGAATGGAATTTCCAATCAGGATTTTTTTGACTTTTTTAGGATCGACCCCATTCACTGGGTAATGGCGTATAACTACTCTCCTGATAAGGGGGAGTACTTTGATCCGGCACATACTGAAATGGGATTTCTGGAAGCACGCAGAGTCTGTTCAGACAATTGGCGCATAAAGCTTGAATCCATTGAAGATCCTCAATACGAAACAGAGCGGTTTAACATCATTACACCGGAGAAAACCCTATCGATGGTGTTGCAGTCGAATGAGCACACAACGTGGCTGGCCGAGCATCTTGTTAAAGAGAAATCAGATATCGATATTATTTCAAAATACATGACCTATCCGCTTTGTGATGTGCAGGAGATCAATAAAGCGGCTGATGAATATGGTGACCGGGGATTGATCAGGGGACATATTACCGCCTTCGAAGGCTTTGGTCAGCCAGGATGCTGGCAGGAAGCAGCTTGTCTGTTTGGCATAGAAAACCTGATCATTGCTGTTTTTGAAGATCCGGAATGGGTACACACATTTTTAAGCGTTCTTAAAGAGCGGAAGAGAGTTTACATTCATTCCTTAAAGGGGGCAAAATACGACCTGCTGGAACTGGGTGGAGGAGATGCTTCTACCACTGTTATTTCACCGGACTTTTTTAATGAATTTGTGGCACCCTATGATGCTGAATTAATTGATGCTGCACATCAGGCTGGCCAACGGATTGTTTACCATACCTGCGGTGGGATGATGCCAATTCTGGAAGATATTGCATCAATGAATCCGGATGCCATGGAAACTTTTACTCCGCTTGATATGGGAGGAGACGCGAATCTTAAAGAGGCAAAAAAGCGCATTGGGGACAAAGTCTGCATGATCGGAGGATTCAACCAGCTCTATTATTTTAAGGGATGTTCGGAGCAGGAGACCAGGGACGAAGTCCGGCGTTGTTTTAATGAGGCAGGTGATGGCGGAGGATTTATCCTATCACCTTCCGACCATTTTTTTGATGCCGATACAGATCTGTTGAAAGCCTTTGCGGATGAAGCCCTGAGGTGTACCTATTAGTTGTCAAATGTCTTAGTTTATTAATTTGTATAGCTGGAGGATTTATTATGAAGCATATTTCGTGGATTTTTGTTGGATCTGTTTTTTGCACCCTGTTTCTGAGTAGTTGTGTTCATACACAAAATCGAGCGGAACCATTTCACGGACCTTTGCGGGTAAGCGAGGATAATCCCAGATATTTTACCGATGACGAAGGCAAAGCAGTCTATCTCACAGGTTCTCATACCTGGAATAACCTTGTTGATATGAGCCTTGCTGATATGAAGCTTGCTGATATGAGCCTTGCTGATTCACTGGAAACGTTTGATTTTGTGCACCATCTTCAATGGTTAAAGAGGTACAATCATAATTTTATTCGCCTGTGGGCCTGGGAGCTTCTGAATTGGGATACAGACGGGATCAGTGATGAAGCAAATATTTATCAGGTGGCTCCTCATCCCTGGGCACGCACCGGTCCGGGAAATGCGCTGGACGGAAAACCAAAATTTAACTTGCAGCAGTTTGACCCGGTCTATTTTGACCGTTTAGAACAGCGGGTAAAACTGGCTTTTGACTCAGGAGTATATGTATCCATTATGTTTTTTGAAGGATGGGGGCTTCAGTTCTCTCCCAAAGCATTCGAGAGCCATCCGTTTCACCCGGACAATAATATCAATGGAATAAACGGAGATTCAAACAATGATGGGAGCGGTGTTGAAATTCACACAATGGAAAACAGGGAGATCACAGCAATACAAGAATCTTATATTAAAAAAGTAATTGATCTTGTCAACGAATTCGACAATGTACTGTATGAGATCTCCAATGAGAATCATCCTCCTTCTACAGAATGGCAATACCACATGATTACATTTATTAAAGAGTATGAAAAGCAATTGGCAAAGCAACATCCTGTGGGTATGACTTTTCAATACAAAGGAGGAAGTAATGATATTCTATTGAATAGTCCGGCTGACTGGATCTCTCCCAATCATGAAGGTGGTTACCGTGACAATCCACCACCATCTGTTGGCTCTAAGGTAATAGTAACAGATACCGATCATCTCTGGGGAATAGGTGGGAATCAGAGCTGGGTCTGGAAGAGTTTTCTACGAGGCATGAATCCAATATTTATGGATATTTATGATGGTAATGTACTGACTGGAAAATTTGAACCGGGTTGGGGTGAACCCATAAGAAAGAGCATGGGATATACGCTTATGTTTGCAAATCGCATGGATCTGATTTCAATGATTCCGGATCCCGATCTTGCTTCATCTGCCTATTGCCTGGCAAACAGGGGAGAAGAATACCTTGTGTATCTTCCTGAGATCCGGGAAGTTGTAATTGATCTCCAGGACGCTCCTGGTCTGTTTGAAGTGGAATGGTTTAATCCGGATAAGGGAGAATTTATAGAATCTGAATCCATAAACGGAGGTAGTAAGTTGTCATTCACATCCCCGTTTGAAAATCCTGATGTGCTATTATACCTTAAAGCAATATAAAATACCTTCCTTAGTCAAATACTTTCTTTAAAGGAATAAGTCTGATTTCATCTAATAATCCCGATTCTACGGATTCTTTATCTGATGCATCATAGGGTTTGTATTTGATATTCACGAAATTAATTTCATGGAAATTGTCCACTC
>JAUVKN010000264.1 GCA_030596245.1 Bacteroidia bacterium
CTACCAAAGAACCAGAGGCTATAGCAGGTGATTTATTCGATCAGAAAACAGAAAAGAAGAGCACCTGATGGAGAGCGACCTGGTTAATATCTACTCCGCAGGGCAGCCCTACATGGCTGAAATGGTGCGGCAAATGTTAGCTGACCATAACATTCAATCCTTTATTGTAAATAAACAGGATTCAGCATACAAGTTCGGGGATATTGAATTATTCGTACACCGCGACCATATAATCAGGGCCAAGATGCTAATCCGGGAATTTGAAGAAAATTGAAAGAACTGATCCTTCGTACCCTTACCGGGATCTCACTGATTATCCTTGTTATGGGCTCCATACTTCTAGGGCCTGTTCCCTTTCTAGGGGTCATTTTACTTGTTTACGGGCTCAGCCTGAATGAGCTGTTCTCTGTTTATCATCGGGGAAAAGTGTTGCCCCGCATGGTGATGGCAATTTCGGCCGGGTCTCTATTGCCCCTTGCATTTGCCGTTCTGCAATATCAGTGGAGTTCCCTGTGGCTCATACTTCCGGCTGCGTTCTGGATCATTGGTTTCCTATGGTCGGGGCATATCTTTGTTGGAACACTAATCCTCTTCTGGCTGGCCATCCCCCTCACCTCTTTTTATGCCCTGGGATGGATTGGTGAAATGAATGCATACCACCCCATATTTCCTCTTTCGATCATTGCCCTGGTATGGATCAATGATATATTCGCTTATGTGGTGGGAAGTCTCCTCGGGAAGCACAAAATGACACCCAGGCTCTCACCAGGAAAGACCTGGGAGGGGTTTGTGGGTGGAATACTTTTTACATTATTAGCGGGTTGGATCATCTTCAGGATCTTCGGTCAGTACACATTGGGCAATTGGATCTGGTTTTCATTAATTATAGGTTCCCTTGGGCTCCTGGGTGACCTTTTTGAATCGAGCCTGAAACGAAAAATGAATGTGAAGAACATGGGAGGACTCCTGCCAGGTCACGGTGGGATCCTTGACCGTTTCGATTCATTGTTATTTGTAGCCCCGGCACTGCTAACACTCATGGTACTCATAAATCTACTCCAATGATAAAGATACACCGGGAGGGACGGATCATTGTGGCAATTACTGTACTAATCCTATTTGCCTTGGTTATTGTTTCTGTACTAACCATGCCTTACCAGGTGAATTACCTCACTTCTCTCTTCTCACTGGTAGTCCTGGTCATGGTTTTAAGATTTTTCCGGGTACCCCACAGGCGTCCCTTCCTGGATGAAAAAACCATAACTGCACCTGCCGATGGTAAGATTGTAGCCATCGAAAGAGTACACCAGGAAGAGTTCCTTGATGCTCCCTGTATGCAGGTATCCATCTTCATGAGCATCCATGATGTACACATCAATTATTTCCCCGTCAGCGGTAATATCAGATTCCTCAAATACCATCCTGGCCGATACCTCGTGGCAAGGCATCCTAAATCATCCTCACTCAATGAAAGGTATTCCGTTGGCATTGAGACCACCGATGGCCCAATACTGGTCAGACAGGTTGCGGGATATGTGGCCCGCAGGGTTCGGTGCTACGCTGCTGACCAGGGTGCAGCCAGGCAAGGCAAAGAGATGGGTTTCATAAAATTCGGATCCCGGTTGGATTTGTTCCTTCCCCTTGATGCTAAAATTAAAGTGGAACTGAATCAGAAGGTTACTGGCAGTATCACTCCGGTGGCACGTTTCAACTAAAAGAGTTCCAGCTCTTTTTAACATCCCATTAACATTATCCTTTGTCATGTTCTCCTATATTGCACAAGCATTTAACAACAAAGAGACAACATGAAAAAAACGTTAGCCATTTTAGCACTCGCCCTTTTTATCGGCGGAATCAGTGTGCCTGCAATAGCAGCCAATAACAGCGATCTTACAGTGATCTCACTTAATGAAGAGGATCCTAAGAAAAAAGAGAAAAGAGAAAAGAAAGCAGAGACTTCAAAAAAGAGCAGTGACTGCACCAAAACTGAAAAGAGCAGTGACTGCTCAAAAAAATGCGGAGACAAATAGTACTTAAGTTTTAAGGTCCGTTACATTCAGATTGTGAGTTTTCAAAAGCTGTTCCGCGAAAGTGGAGCAGCTTTTTTTTGTGTATATTTGCAGCCTAAAACAGGCTGATCAATGGAGAATACGCAAGTGCTGAAAATTACTGATGAGGTGAGTTGGATCGGGGTTATGGACCGTGACCTGGTTACCTTCGACATTGTCATGGAAACCAAGTATGGAACCACCTATAACTCCTATTTCATCAATGCTGAGAAGAAAGCGGTTATCGACACAGTAAAAGAGACGTTCTGGCCAGAGTATAAAGCGAAGCTCCTTTCACTCACCGATCCCCGGGAGATCGATTACATCATTTGCAACCATACAGAACCTGACCACTCCGGATCACTACGCCACCTTCTTGAACTGGCTCCTCAGGCCACCGTGGTTGGTAGCGGTCAGGCCCTCACCTACCTGGCTGAAATTGTAGGCCACTCTTTTAATTCACAGAAAGTGAAAGACGGGGATGTGATCGACCTGGGTGATAAAAAACTGAAGGTCATTGGAGCCCCTAACCTTCACTGGCCCGACACCATTTATACCTATCTGGAAGAGATAGGACTGCTCTTTACATGTGATTCTTTTGGAGCACACTATGCCGATGCACGTATGATAGATGACCTGGTTGAGGATTATACGGAGGCTTTCGATTACTATTTTGATGTAATTCTAAAACCATTCAGCAAGTTTATGCTGAAAGCCATCGACAAAATAAAATCTTTACCCATCGATATGATCTGTCCGGGACACGGACCCATTTTGCGGTCAAGCTGGAAGGCGAAGATGGATCGGTCTGCAAAACTAGCTACCCAATACCTTGAAGATACACGAAAAGACAACAGGGTACTTGTTGCATACGTGTCTGCCTATGGCTATACCAGGGAGATGGCGATACAGTTGGCAGAAGGGCTGAAAAAATCAGGCAACATCGCTGCAGACCTGTTAGATATTGAGACCATATTGCTGGGCGATCTGGAAGAGCATGTGGTCAGGGCAGATGGCATTATCATCGGTTCTCCCACAATCAACCAAAATACGCTCCTTCCTGTCTACAAACTCTTTTCAGTGATCAATCCCATTCGTGATAAGGGGAAACCCGCTGCTGCATTTGGCTCTTTTGGATGGAGTGGTGAGGCAGTAAAACTTATCGAAGAAAACTTGAAGAATCTGAAACTGAATGTGGTGGCCGAAGGAATGTCGGCCAGGTTCTATCCAAACAGTGAAGAATCGGACCAGCTTGAGACTCTGGCTCAGAAAATCGGTCAGGCTCTTCAAGCCAGGAGCTGATTAACGTCCCAGTACCAGCTTATTACGCCCCTTTACCACTCCTGATTCGATCCAGTAAATCATGTACATTCCCCGTGACAGTTGGGCAACATCCAGCTGATACAGGCTGAATCCCGGTTGAACATCTGCAGTTATTACCAACTTACCCGTAAGGTCCATGATCTTCAACTGTCCACTCTTAACATGACGGTTTCCAAGATTGACAAATAACCTGTCAACTGCCGGATTGGGATAGATCGCCATTGATCTGGCTTCCTCCTGCCTGGCCGCTTTGCCAACCAGGGGCGTATGGTAAACCGATGCTACCTGCAAAACCTGCTCGTTATCCCTGTCCTGGATAAAGGCAACCACCACCAGATCCTCAATATCTTCTATGTACTCCTTATAATCCCAGAGATAGCTCTTCAAGTCGGTCTTCCCGTTGTACCATTCATTGCCCAATAGTTTACCGGCCGGGGTAGGCAGTATATCCAGGACCACATTCCTGAACATGGTATCCTGGTTCAAACCAGGATAGGCAGTTACTAAAGACTCGAGCAAGACCACATAAAGCTGCAGATTGGAATTGAAAGTATCTGTCCTGCAGGTAATCAGGGTAGTGGCTTCCATACTGTTGTCCAGCCAGTTCACTGACAGATCCACGTCAAAGACCGGGATCTCAAAGGAAGCTTGCCGCAATACATCGTCATTGGGCTCATTGGATGGATCGGAAAAATCGAACCGATGGTCGGGTCGGGTCCCACCGTTCAACACGGCAAAAGGTACCCCCTGTACACCGTATTTAAAGGATCTTGTGGAGGGTGGGTAGGGATTGTTCACATTCATGGGATCCACTCCCGGATAATCCACATGGTATTGCAAGTCGATCACACTCCCCGGATTACTGCTCGCAAAATGATCAACCACATCGTCTGCATCCTTGCATTCAATGGATGATGAGTTTGTGAAATACTCCAGGAGAGATCTCCTGATACGTTCACCAATGAAAATATTATCGAATGCAAAACCCTGATTATAACGCCCTTCTTCGATCTCCTCTGTTCCACCAGTGGCAATTGCCACCCGGAATTTCACATGGGAAAGACCGTCCACCATATCCAGGTCATGACTGGAATTCACCCAAACACGATCCGGATTAAAAGGGTCAAGGCCCCATCCAAAACTGCTTCCACCGGGTTCATTGAAGAGCTCCGTTGCATTGTACCAGTTGATACCCTCTCCCACATTTCCGATCGTCTTCCATCCCTCACTGACCATATCCTGGTACTGCAACACTGCGCCATCCATGCCTGGTTTAAAACTTTTCATCAGATCCATCTTAATGATGGAGCTCCCCATTCTGCTGAAATCGAAACAGTTACTCTGAATCCACGAATGCTCTAAATACCCCGAATTATCAGGAGGCAGGTCGGTAAACCACGCCCAATCGCCCGGTACCTGATTGAACCCGGTGAAATCAGGCACATCCCTTCTCCAGCTCAGATACTGGCCATCAGAATCACTGATCCAGTCTGTTTTCTCCCCATTAAAATCTTCTTCATACCCTTCTGCAGTAAGGATTCTGATTGGCTTCAGGATTATCTCCTTCGTCGCATCACCCCCACATCCGACTTCATTCCGGATTTGAAGATTGATGAGGTAGTTATCCAGGCTGGGAAAGGAGAATTCAACTGTGTCGGCAGGAAAGCTACTGTCGATCACTCCCAGCACTTCATCGTTTGAAGTTTTAAATGTCCATATCAATGTATCCAGGGAAGAGAATGTGGAGATGGACCTGTTCACAAAAGCAACCTTCTGCCCCTCGACATAACAATCATTGATCCAGATAAAATCGGCTACCGGCCGATCGGTCAGGACCGTATCAAGGAGACGGTTTGCAACACATCCTGCAGTTGTGGTAGCGGTAAGAGTTATCTGCCGGGATCCTACTTGCCTGTAAAAATGTCCGGGATTCTCCAAATTGCTGTAATTATTGGCTCCGCTTGAGGGATCGCCAAAATCCCAGCTCCAGCTATCCACTTCATCTTTGCCACTGGTAAGATTCTTGAACGTTACCATACCTCCATCCTCGGGCAGACATACAGGAGTGAGGGTGAATTGCACATTAGGGGCAAATCTGTTTGTTACCATGCGTGTAAGGATAGATGAACATCCATTGGACGCGTGATATTCCAGGGTAATCTGATTCTCCCCTTGAGGAGCATCCAAAGCACCTGGATCATAGTAGTACCCGTCTGCCTGATTTCCTGATACACCCGGTCCGCTGAACAGGTAAACGGCCCCGGGATCAGTTTCATCCAAGTCTGGCATCAAGTGATAGGGATCATCATTTTGGCAAACCACATCCGGAAGACCAGTCATCCCTTTGAGGCCCAAATCACTCACTTCAAAGCGATAGGACAGATTGACCGTAAGGCTTTGAAATTCATAACTATAGATGATGTCATATGGTCCGGCCAACCCGGTTGGATCAAGGATAGCCTCATCATCATTGAGCTCCTTATCAGAAATATGGCCTGGAACCGGATCCTGTGAACCGGCCTCCCTGAGTTCAAACAATCCCGGAATATT